>JAGBRZ010000046.1 GCA_017632155.1 Clostridia bacterium | reverse complement strand
CTCCGAGCACATGCTCTCGGAGAAGATAAGGACTTCGGAGGCGGTCAAAGCATGGAGTCGGTCGGCTTCTTTGAGTGGTCAGCTCCCGAAGGTTCAGCTACGGATGACATGGAGGCGCTCGCTCAAGCGAATCCCGCTTTGGGGTATGGTTTCTTAACAGAGCGGGCCCTCCTCTCAAACAGGGCGACATTCCCCGAGAATAAGTTTCGGTCGGAATGTATGTGTCAGCAGGTTGAGACGATATTGCCACAGCCGTTCCCGGATGGTGCTTGGGATGCTTGTCTCGATGATGAGTCGCAGATAGCTCCCGAGTCGGAGATATATTTCGGCATAGACTTGTCGCAGGATAGACGGTGGTGCTCGATAGCGGCTTGCGGAATGCGTGAAGATGGGAATTATCACATCGAGGTCATTAAGAGGCAGATCGGGACGGAATGGGCTTATAAGTGGTTTGAAGATTGGTCGGCAAAGGGCAAGACAAATCTTGCATTTCAAGGCCGTGGCTGTCCCGTATGTGGATTAGCCGAGCAAATATGCACAATTAAGAACGTTGAGCGAATAGCGATAGAGGGCGGTGAACTTCCTGCGGGATGGGGCCGCTTTTTTGATGCGATAGCCGCAAGTGCTCCGCTTAAGTATGGCGAGACACCTCTTGGCGGGGTTAAAGTGTTCCACTTGTCACAGCCGGTGCTTGATGCTCCGGGCAAGACGATGCAGTTGAGGAACCTTGGGGGCGGTGTGAGTCTCCCTGATAGGGTTAAGAGCCCAGATGATCCTGCCCCGTTGATAGCTTGCATCATGGCATTTTCAGCGGCAACAAGGATTCAGACAGGCTCGAAGAAGATATACGAGAGCTCGTATGCGAGCGGATCGGAGCTGGTGTTCGCATGATGGATTATGTTTTGCCATACGTTGACGGCTCTGATCCTGTTTGGCGGGATCAGTATTGGAGCAGATACGGAAGAGCCGCGTTTGACGAAAGCAGATACCGCAGTTTTGAGACATTAAAGTTCGCTTTTCGCGGGATTTCTGCAAATATGCCATTTATAGACCGCATTGTGCTGATTGTAAGCACAGAGTCGCAGGTTCCTGCGTGGGTCAACCGTGACAATGTGCGGATTGTTGAGCACAAGGACTTTATTCCTGCGGAATACTTGCCCACGTTCAGTAGTTCAGCCATTGAGTCGTTTTTGTGGCGGCTTGATGGGCTGTCGGAGCGGTTTATCTACGGAAATGATGACTTTTTTGCGCTGAATCCGTTGACTGAAGATGATTTTTGGGACGGAGACCTGCCTCGACTGACTTTCAACGAGTCAGATTATCATCTTCAGAACACATTCAGACGGAATTGCCGGAACGGCATGGACATGATTGCCGATGCGCTGGGTGTAGAACGAACTGATCCGTGGATTCTGTTAAAGCCACAGCATTGCATGAAGGGCATCCGAGTCCAGCACATGAAAGAAGTTGGACGGCTCTGTGGTGACATGATCCTGCCGACAATCACTCCGAAGCGCCATGCGTGGAACGTGACGGGATATATATATAACTACTTTGCCTTATACACAAAGAGTTTTAAACCGTTTAGAGCCTCGTTTCGATACGAGAGGATAAATTCTACCCTCGATGTAATTCAAGGGCTAATCGATGATTTGGACATAGATATTTTATGTGTAAACGATGCAGGAGAACTCCCTGCAGATAAATACGATGAAGCGGTTGAGGTTATGAGCCGCAGTTTTGAAAAAAGACTACCAAAGGCGGGCAAATATGAAAGATAGATTTTTCCGAGTGATCATACCGACATATAATGGAGGGCGGTTCCTTCCGAGGATGGTCGATTGCATTAGACGGCAGACATTTACGGACTATCATCTTGTGATTGTGGATGATTTGAGCACGGATGACACATGGGACATCGTTAAGAAGCTCAAGCCCGATAAGGCGGTGCAGGTTGAGTCAAAAGGTTATGCCGCAGGAGCCCGGAATAAAGGGATGGAGTTCTACAAGGGCGATGCTTATACGTTGTGGCTCGATGACGATGACATCTTGATAGATGATGATGTTTTCCAGCGGATTCACGACAATGCGGTTGCTCATGATATGCCTGATGTTATCCGTATGAACTACATCAAGACGGCATTGAGTACGGGAATGCGAGGAAATCATCATGATAGATATAGTGACGATATCACTCCGGCTGATATCTGCCTCGACATCAAGGGCGGTATGCCTTGGAGCAAAGCCGTCAAGACGGAGAAGTGCGTGGAGTTTCCGTTGGGGTTGGTGATAGATGATTGCTTTCAGCATATCTGTCAGATGGATGTATGCGAGACGGCTTCAGCCGTTAAAGAGGATTGTGTTGAGTGGTTAGTGCGAGACGGCTCATGCACAACGAATACACAAAGCGTTATGTATCGAAGCGGTTGGTATCTTGAAATCGCTATGTTGATGCGTAAAAAAGACAGCTTGATTCATGACTATGCGAAAGAAGCCATTGAAAGGCGAATCGCTTTTATCAAGCGCAAAATGATAAGGGAGTAAAGAAAAATGCCTTCGATTTTTGAAAGACTGCGGAATTTGATAAGGCCGAACAACGTGATTCAGATATCACTCGGCTCGGATGCTCCGACATCGGTGCTCAACTATACCGCAAAAGCACTCTATCAGTCACAGGACAACCTGCAGGCGGTCGTCAATTATTTGGCGAGTTCAATCGCACAGTTACCGCTCAAGGTCTACAAGAGAGACGGAGAGACGGACAGGAAGCGTGACAGAAACTCAACAGCCGCAAGGGTGCTCTGGAAGCCTAACGATTACCAGACCTGCTTCGAGTTCATCCGTGCGGTGGCTACAGAGTATTACGTGTTCGGTTGTGTTTACGTTTGGGTTACACCTGATGCAGAGAATGAGACAGGCTACCAGCTTTTAATCATTCCGTCTGAATGGGTGCAGACCACGGTTGGTGGTAATGTTTACGCTCCAAACGCGATCAGAGTCTCGACAACCAACGGACTCGTGACGGAAATCCCGAAAGAGGAGTTCGTACAGTTTAAGACATACTCACCGGGCAATCCGGGAGGCTATCTCTCACCGATATCGGGACTCCGACAGACCTTGCAGGAGCAGATTGAGGCGGGCAGGTTCCGCAAGCAGCTCTGGCATAGTTCTGGGCGACTTAATGCTCAAATCTTAAGGCCGAAGGATGTGCAGCCGTGGGACAACGAGACGAAGAAGCGTTTTGTCGAAGCGTTCCGTGAAGCATGGGGACCCGATGGAGCAAAGGCGGGCTCAATTCCTCTCATGGAGGACGGCATGGAGATTAAGCCGTTCCAGACGAGTTTCAAGGAACAGCAATGGGCGGAGTCGATACAGCTCTCAAGAGAAGCGGTTGCGGCTGCTTATCGAATCAATCCCGCGCTTATATGGCACACAGGCACACAGACCTATGCGAGTGCGAGGGACAATGCGAGAGCTCTTTATGCTGAATGTCTGGGGCCTGACTTGCAGATGCTTCAGCAGAGATTCAACGACTTCCTGCTGCCAATGATCGGAGCTGATGCGAACACTTATGTCGAGTTTGACTTGACAGAAAAGCTCAAAGGCTCGTTCGAGGAACGTGCGGGCATCATACAGAGCTCTGTTGGTGGTCCTTGGCTCACAAGGAACGAGGCAAGAGCTGATTATAATCTGCCGCCTATCGAGGGTGGTGACGAGCTTATTGTTCCGCTTAATGTGGTTGAGGGTGGTCAGGCAAGCCCGACAGATACGCACATGGACGAGCAGGAGCCGATGACCACGGAGCCCGTGAAGATGAGGCGGAAGTCCGAAGCGGTCAGAATCAAGGGCATGAGTGAAAGAGAAGAAGACGAAGCGGTCTCAAAGGTGTTGAGCCGCTTTTTTGATAGGCAAGCGAAGTCGATCCTGCCGAAGCTCGGAGCAAAAGCTGATTGGTGGGACGAGGAACGCTGGGATGATGAACTTGCTGCAGACCTTCAGCCCGTTGTTGAACAGGTGGCTGATGCTCACGGAATGAGCACGGCAAGGAAGCTCGGGACGGAATACGACAAGAAGGTCACGCGCAACTATCTCAAAGCGTTAGCAAGCGGCAGAGCTCACGCTATAAATGTTAAGACGAAGCGAGACATCGACAAAGCTCTCCGTGCACAGGAAGAGGCCGAGGAAGACGAAGAAGTCAGGACTCCCGCTGATGTTATGGAGAAACGTGCCGGATTTGATGCGAATGTCTACGGCAAAGCCTTGGCAACGTGTGTAGCCGGTTGGGGCATGATCGAGTTATGCAATCAAGCAAAGCGCGGGGGCTATTCCAAGACCATCCAGAAGGAATGGGTGACAGGAGCAAACGCAAGGACAAGCCATGCGATGATGAATGGCGAAGTTGTCGGAATAGATGACACGTTCAGCAATGGAGCAAGATGGCCCGGGGATGATTCGGCATTGAGTCCCGATGAAAGTTGTGGGTGTAACTGCTCATGTGAAGTAATTATCACGGCTGGGTGACATTATGGGTAAAAAGTATTGTGTATATATCCATCGCAATCGAATTGATGGAAAGGTGTATTTCGGAATGACATCGAACGCATGCCGCCGATGGGCGGGCACGGTAAAATATAAGTCTCAACCGTTTGGCGAGGCCATAGAAAAGTTCGGCTGGGAATGCTTCGATCATTTAATAATTGCCGATGGATTGACAAAAGAAGAAGCATCAAACACAGAGAAGGCAACAATCCAAAAGTATGACTCAATGAATCCCGAGCATGGTTATAACCATAACTCTGGTGGCAAGGATGGTTGGACGATATCGGAGGATGCTCGTCAGAAGCTAAAAAAATCACACATTGAATTTTTTGAGAAGCCTCAAAACAGGAAAGATCAGAGCGAGCGTATAACGCGATATTACAAGTTGCATCCAGAATTGAGAAAGCCCGTCAATCAGTATTTAACGGACGGGACTTTTATTCGTGAGTTTGGTAGTGCATGGGAAACGGGAAGATATGGGTTTGATGCAAGCCATGTGAAGGCTTGTTGTAAAGGCTATCGCAAGACAGCGAATGGATTTATATGGAGGTATAAAGATGAAGGTAAAGCAGTTTGAACTTAAGTCAGCAGATAACGGCGAGGTCACAGCATACTTCAGCACATTTGATGTAAAGGCTGATAGTTATGGCGACATCGTTGCTCCTCATGCGTTTGATGCAACAATTAAGGCAAGGAAAGAAACAGGAAAACCTTTCCCGCTCGTTTGGAATCACAACATGGATGATCCCGAGCTGATAATCGGACAGGTTGATGACATTAAGTGTGATGAGCATGGCGCACTTATGACAGCTCACTTCTACGACACACCAAAGGCGCAGGCCGTGAGGAATCTTCTGAAAGAGGGTTCGGTTTATCAGTTGTCGTTTGCTTATGAGGTAAAGGCATGGCGCGAGCCGACAATGGCTGAAAAAGCCATTGATCCCAACATCACGAACGTGCTTGAAGAGGTTGAGCTTTTGGAGATAACAATAACACCTACACCTGCAAATCCTCGCGCAGAAGTGGTATCGGCAAAGGCAGCAGAGGACACGGAAGTTAAATCCGGCAGAAGAAACAGCGCCAAGGATTTGGACACGATGGCAGAAATCGAGAGCCATCTCAAAGAAGCTATGAACGGCCTCGCAAAACTTAAAGAGACCGTTGATGATACAGACGAGGGAAAGGACGAAGCAAAGACCAACGAGGCATCGGAGGAGTCGGAGCAGAGCAATCTTGAGTCGAGAAAAGAAGCAATCAAAGCGTTTATCAAATCAATGGAGGAATGAAATCATGAATTTAAAAGAACAGCTTGAAGCAAAGAAGGAAGAGCTCAAGAGCCTTGATCTTACCACAGAGGAAGGCATCAAGAGCGGTGAAGCTCTGACCGAGGAAATCACAAAGCTCGACAGCCTCGTTAAGAAGGCTGAAGAGGTTGCAAAGGTAAAGGAATCAATCGGAACGGTTGAGAAGAAGGAGGAAGAAGAAATGGACGGAATCAAGTCTGCAAATCTTGAGGAGCTTAAGACACAGAAGGGATCAAAGAGTTTTGCTCTTAAGGCTTACAACGATCCCGAGACAGCTCCTACAGTTGGAGTGACAAGCCAGAAGGTTGTTGATGTACAGCCCGCTATTGGTATTCGTGATCTTTTCGGAGCTGAAGCAATCAGCGGAAACGCTCTCACATATTATGTGCTCGGCTCAATGGCTGGATCATTCAGCACAGTTGCACAGGGTGGCACAAAGCCGCAGGTCAATGTTGCTTATGACGATGTGACTGTTGCACTTTCCAAGATCGCTGGCTTCCTTAAGGAGACAGACGAGCTGCTTTCTGACGCTGCTTTCCTTGAGAGCGCAATCAGAGGCCGTGGTGTTTACGAGTTCAATAAAGCTGTTGAGGCTTTCCTTGTTGACTCACTTCTCGCTGTTGACGGCATCCAGCAGGGCGCTAACAGCATCTCATTCGATAACATCCTCAAGGCAAAGCAGGCAGTAAGAACATCAACCGGCTATGCTGCAGATGCTCTTCTTATCAATCCTGCAGACCTTGAGACTCTGCTCCTCACAAAGGACAGCAACCTTCAGTATCTCCTTGGCGGACCCGCTTACGGTTCATACGGTAACGGAGCTTATGCTTCAAATCCTCGTATCTGGGGTCTCACAGTTGTTGAGTCTGAAGCAATCGAGCAGGGTGCTGCAATCGTTGGCGCTTTCAAGGCTGGTTCTTCAGTAGTGACAAAGGCTGGCGAAGGTCTCCGCGTTGAAGTTTCTAACAGCGATCAGGACGACTTCATCAAGAACATGGTTACAGTAAGAATCGAGGAAAGGCTCGCTCTTGCAACCAGAGTTCCTGCAGCTTTCGCACTCGTTGGAACAGTTTCAAGCTCATCATGAGTATGAACGGGGGCGGCTTCGGTCGCCCTCTTATTGAGGTGAAATGATGAAGAAGATATATTCAATCAATGGCAAACTTTATCGTTATACCGAAGGAAATCAGCCCGAGGGTGCGGTTGAGGTTAAGGCCGAGAAGGTTGTCGAGACAAAGGCTGTAAAAAAGCCCGCCAACAAAGCTAAAGGAGTGAGCAACAAATGAGTGATTTGCTGACAAGCTGGGGATACACAATCGAAAACACGGATACGCTCCCGGATTTGATGACGGTCGCAGAGTTTAATGCATTGACGGGCAACAAGTTCGCAGGTGATGCGAGGGTGTCCTCATTGTTAGCATCTGCTCAAATAACTGTTCGCAACTTCTGCGGTTGGCATCTTTATCCATCGCTTCCGTGTAAGTTTGAAGCCGATAGCATTGATGTGTCGAGGTGCATACAGCTCCCGTCAAGGTTTGTGAGCGGTGTTGAGTCGGTCGCAGTTAAGGGAGAGCCTGTCCTTGATTATCACGTTAAGACTAACGGGCTTGTGTTCCTTGACGGTTCCGTGCTTGGTAGGTCTTGGAATGATGTTGTGGTTAAGTTCACGAGTGGGCTTGGTGCCTCACAGATCGGAGCGCTTAAGGAAATCCTTGCAGGAAGAATAGCCAACGCTTTGACCAACTCCTACGGAGTGCAGAGCGAGAGCGCGGGCGGTGTGTCAATCACATACTCGCTTAATTGGGCGAGCCATGCAAGCGCTGCAAGCATTACAGACCCGCTGATCGCGGCCTTGATGCCTTATAAGGTGCAGGAGGTGTGATATGTTGCCGAGCTTTATGACAATGACGATTGTACGGAAACGTGCGAGCGTTAAGACTGTCAGAGGCTCTGAAGTCTTTGATTGGTCGAAAACAAGCGATATCACAATTTCGAACTGCCTTGTCGAGCCGGGAGGCGGAAGCCTTTCGCTTGATGGTCGAGAGCTTGGCATTATGCAGGGATTGACGGCTATCTTGCCGCCAAACTCGGATGTAAAAGCAGGCGATCATATTGTTTATGACGGAAATACCTACGAGATAGACGGAGAGCCGAAGATATTCTCTCTTCCGACAGGAACCGTCACGAACATGCAGTTGAACCTTAAGAGGTGGGACGGATGACACAGACAAGAATCGAGTTTAATTCTGCGGGCTTCCGTGAAATCCTGTTATCTGACGGGGTGAAGAGCCTTGTCGAAGAAACAGCAAATGGAATCCGTGACAGAGCCAATGCTAACAACTCCCGAGGGGGTGAGGGCTTTGAGGCTCAAACGATGGTCGGTGGATATGGTGGCGGTCGTTGGATTGCTTTCGTGCATACCACAGACAGAGACTCGATGATTGCTGAAGCTGAAGACAAGGCTTTAAGCCGGGCGGTGAAGTGATGGAAATATTGAGAAGCATTGACATAGAGGATGAGGTTCGCAAAGCGCTGAACGGTCATGTCACAGCGTACTGCAGACCGCTTCCGAAAAGTCCCGTTTTTCCGTGCATCTTGGTGAGCAAGGTAGGCGGAAGCGATACCGATAGGATTGACACTTTTGAGGTCGTTCTGGATTCCAGAGCGAAAGAGGAAGCCGATGCAGACGAACTTCTGCGAAATGCTATCGGAATCTTGCGGGCGGTTGCAGAGAGTCAAACAACGGCTCTGCGATTTGTAACAGTAAATAATTCAGGATCATGGGGTGCTGATCCCGTGCGTCCTGATTTGGCGATGTGCTCGGCTCGTTTGAGTATCACAGCGCATCTTGAAAAAACGGAGGTATCAAAATGAACAATGATGTTGTTCTCGGCCTTGGAATGGCCACAGGTATGTTTTACCATGCTCCGAAGGGAACAGCGCTCCCTGCTTATCCGCTGGAGACTCTTTCGAGCGCATGGAAACACGTTGGCGATGTAAGCGCTGACGGAATCACTCTTACAACAGATAAGAGCACAGAGTCTCTTCGTAATTGGGCTAATAAGGTAAAGCGCGTGATCATGAGCGATCATGCAGAGACCATCGAGGCTCCTGTCATGGACACCACAGAGGAATCTCTTAAGACCGTCCTTGGTGCCAATAACGTGACAGTTACACCTGCAAACGGCACACATGGCAAGCTCATTACAGCAAGTCTGTCTGCTGGTTCACTTCCTGCGGAAGAGGCTTTCCTTTTCCTCATGAAAGACGGTGACACAACTGTCATGATCGGCTGCACAGACGGACAGATTCAGAGCGTGGCAAACACAACTTTTGCTCCTAATGCAGCAATCAATTGGACCCCGACCATCACAGCTCTGGGCGATGGCTTCGTGATGATCATTGACGATGGCGGCAGTTCATCATAATTGATGGAGGTATAAGGCGATGGCGGTATTTAGTATTGAAAACAAGGCGAGACCGCGTTTTGAGTTCCAGCTTGACGGAGAGGGTGAGGTCTATTCCTTGCCCTCTTTCGCTGACTTGAGTCTCGAACAGGTGAAGTTCTTTCATGGCATGATCGGACACGAGGCGCAAGCCTATGACGGAATCTATGAGTTCCTTGAGAGTGAGTGTCCGGGACTCACAAAAAAGCTCACAACGGGTGGGGCATTGGCTCTGATCCGTGCGTGGGAAAAAGACTCCGGCATTGAGCTGGGGGAATCATCAGCCTCGAGCAGTTCATCGGGGCTCACAGAACAGCAGTAGAAGCTGACTTGTTAAAGGTCGGCTATGAACTGGACGACATCGGGAGCGCTCTTTCGTGGAGGGCTCTCGATTCTTTTATACGAAATTTATCTTTGAGTTCAGCAACCATGAGGGAGCTGAATCCAGAGCTGGCGAGATGGGACACGCAACTGCAGACAAATACCATCCTCGCAGATATATACGATATGCTTGCGGCCTTGAATTACAACGTTCTTTGCATGGCAAGCAAGCAGAAACCGCATCAGCCGAAGCCATATCCGAGACCGAATCAAAAAGAGGAAGAGAATCGGAAGAAGATCGGCAAGGGTGCTCTCCCGGTTGCGGAGTTAGAAAAGTGGTTCGAGCAACAGAGGAGGAAACATGGCAAACGGAATGACAGAAGTCGCAAGAGCGACAGTCACAATAATTCCGAACATGCAGGGAGCCCAGCAGACGATTGCGACTGAACTAGGCGCGGCTTCTGAATCAGTCGGGAAGAGCTCGGGTGAAAAAGCGGGCTCGGCATTTACAGCCAATATGGGCTCGATGATAAGTGCCGGAGCGGCTGTCGTGACTGGTGCTGTGGCGGCTGTAACGGGTGCGGCTATTGGTGCGGGTAAGGCCATCTGGGATAGTGCCAACGAGGTGGCGCAGTTCGGTGACAATATAGACAAGATGTCACAGAAGATGGGTATCAGCGCACAGGCCTATCAGGAGTGGGATTTTGTCATGCAACACAGCGGCACAAGCATGGAGAGCTTGAAGGCTTCCATGAAGACCCTTGCCAATGCCGCAGAGAAGGACAGCGAAGCGTTCAAGGAGCTGGGGATCAGTTCTAAAGATATCGCGGCAATGTCACAGGAAGACCTTTTCTCTTCCGTTATAAGTGGACTTCAGCAAGTTGAGGACACAACACAGAGGACATATCTCGCTGGTCAGCTTCTCGGAAGAGGTGCAACCGAGCTCGGTGCTTTGCTTAACATGAGCGCTGAAGAGACTGCTGCAATGAAGCAGGAAGTCCACGATCTTGGCGGTGTCATGAGTGATGAGGCCGTCAAAAATGCGGCTACCTTTCAGGACACTCTGCAGAATCTGACCACAGCGGCTGACGGTCTGAAAAATTCAATGGTCGCTAACTTGCTTCCGTCACTTACTACCGTCATGAACGGCTTTACGGGACTTATCACAGGAACGGACGGAGCAGAAAAGCAAATCAGCTCGGGTATCAACAGCCTAATCAAAAATATCACAACAGCGCTCCCGACTGCGTTGGATGCTAT
>JAGBRZ010000008.1 GCA_017632155.1 Clostridia bacterium | reverse complement strand
TCATTTTTAATAAATTGCTTTTTGAGCATAGCGAAAAAAGCTTCCGAAACTTTACACTTTTCACTTTTCACTTTACACTTTACACTTTACACTTTTTTAGTCCAACCGCCCAAGTAAAGAAGCAGCCGAAAGTGTAGAAAAGCACACCTTCGTATCAAGTCCGACGCGGTAGAGTATGAATGATTTTGGTATATCATCCCCCGCGGATTCGACCTCGCCGCGCTTTTGCGCCGCGGAAAGATATTTTTTAGTCAAAGTCGAATTAAGTGTGGCATTGTCCATATCGAAAATGCCGATTATGTCTTTTGTGCGGATGTTTTTATTGTTGCCAACGTGTAAATACATAACTTTAGTTTGTGGATAGTGGTAATGAAAAGTGGACAGTAGTTAGTGGACAGTGGACAGAAAGATGCGACATTAGGTAACTTTTCGGCTTGCCGAAAAGTAATTTTATATAATTATAATAATTTTTTTGGGTTGTGACTGACAAAAAAGTGTCAAATACTATTTTTACAATAAAATCAAAAATTTTCGAGCGCAGCGAGAAAATTATCCTCAACTTTACACTTTTCACTTGACACTTTACACTTGACGGCGATCAAGAGCTGTATTTTCCGCTTTCCACCCGAATAACATTAACGTGCTCATTCTGCAAGTCCACATCCGAACATGCCGTCATTATCACTTGTCCGCGTTTCATCCGCTCGCAAAGATATGAACGTCGCTCGGCGTCGAGCTCGGAAAAGACGTCGTCAAGGAGAAGGACGGGGCTTTCACCCGTATTTGATGCCGAAATTGCCGCTTCGGAAAGCTTCAGACCAAGTGCAAGCGAGCGCTGTTGCCCCTGTGAGGCGAAATTTCGGGCGTTTTTGCCGTCAAGACGGATTATCAGGTCATCCTTGTGGATTCCCCAAAGCGTCGCTCCCGCGTAAATCTCGCGGTCGTGGGAGGACATCAGCTGTGAAAAGAAGATCTCCTGCGCGCGTTTAGCGTCCGCGGCTTCCTCCGGCTTGATCTTGAAGGAAAAATCATATTCAAGGCTCGGAGTCTCACGCCCGCCGGTCATTTCATCGAAGCAGACCTTGAGCTCTCGCTCTGCTGCCTCAATATAACGCAGTCTTTGCTTCGTTATATTCGCCGCCTCTGCCGCAAGCTGAGCGGACCAAAATTCGATCGTCGCGTCAAAGCTCTTTCTGTCCTTTTCCGCATTCTTTATCAGCTTATTTCGCTGCTGGAGAATGTGATTGTATCTTTGAAGCGACCGCAAATAAAGCGGGCGGAGCTGTGAGATAGCGACATCGAGATAGAACCTTCGCATCGAGGGTCCTTCTTTTATGATATTGAGGTGCTCGGGGCAGAAAATTACCGCGCGGAAAAGACCGATGATCTCACTCATCCGCGAGATCTTCATGCCGTTTTGCTCGATATGGCGCGCGTGATCCTTTGAAAAATCGATCGTGAGATTCCTCTCGCGCACTTTGTCCTCAAAATCGAGTGACAATTTCGCCGTCCGCTTATCAAATGCGATAAATTCCGCATCCTTCGCGCCGCGAAAAGACTTGCCGAGCGAAAAATAGCAGATCGCCTCAAGCAGATTCGTCTTTCCCTGCGCGTTTGCGCCGAAGAGAAGATTTATACCGTCCGAGAACTCCACCTCGGCGCGCTCGATATTGCGAAAATCCTCGGCACAAATTTTTTTGACCTTCATTTATGAAATTTTAGTGCATTGTCTTGATGGGAAGCAGGAAGAACAATTCGTCGCTGCCCTCCTCGAGGTCAAGGGGAATGATGTTGATGCTCGAGATCGCTGTCGACATCTCGATTCTGAGACGGTCGCACTCGCAGGAGCGGATCGCATCAATGAGATACTTGTTGTTGAAGGAGATGGTCAGGTCATCACCCTCGTGTTCGATCTCGATCTCCTCATAGGACGAGCCCGCAGAGGAATTCGCCATAACCTTGAGAAGTCCGCCCTCAACGTTGAAACGAACGGGAGTACGGTTGCTGCCGATGATTCTCTCCTCGGTAACGACAGCGGCACGCTCGAGCGCACCAAAGAGGAGGTTACGGTCAATATTGAAGGAAATTTTATGTGTTTTGAGAATGATTCTGTCGTAATCAAGGTACTCACCCTCGATAAGGCGGGTATAGAATGTCATATTCTCAAAGTAGCAAATGAGGTACTTACGGCTCATGTGCATCATAACTCTGTCATCATCGCCATCGGGGAGCATACGGTAGAGCTCCTGAACCGTCTTTGCGGGAACGATATAGGAATATCTGACCTGAGTGTTATCCTCGGACTTATTGACGATATCAGCCTTTGTCGAGCACTTTGCCATCTTGAAACCGTCGCATGCAACGACCATAAGCTTATCCTCTTCGACTCTGAAATAAGCACCGTTGAGGATATATCTCTGGTCATTTACACCCATAGCGAAGCTGACCTTTGCGATCATCTTCTTGAGAAGGGGGCAAGAGATCTCGTAGCGAAGGGATTTATTGTTGATCGCGGGGATCGCGGGGAAGCCCTCGGCGGAAAGCGCAGACATTTTCTGAGTTGATTTGCCGGAAACGAGAGTAGTTTCAAGCTTTGCATTGACGGTGATTGTGATCTCCTCGCCGTCCATAACCTTAAGCATCTGGAAGAGTTTGTTTGCATTGATCGCATAGCAACCGGTTTCAAGGACTGTTGCTTCGCATTTAACTCTTACAGCCTTTTCAAGGTCAAAAGAAGTAAGAACGACCTCGCCGGGATTTTCGGCATTCATATGGATGCATTCAACCTCGGGGAAGGGACCTTTATTGGGAACAGCGCAAAGCAGGGGCGCGATGCTATTAATGAGATCTTGGCGGTTAAAGATAATTTTCATCTCGAATACTCCTTAAAAAATGATCGGATTTGTGGAAAACCTTCGTCTGCCTTTCCACAAAAGAATTTTTTTCACTCTCTGCGCGCAAGCGCGAAAGAAGATAAGAAAATAAGTTTAATATATATAATATTTAATATTTATAATAGTAGGGCCTGGGGAAACTGTGGAAAACCCTAAAACTGCCCGAAAACGGCGTTATTTGGCACTTTTTCGAAGTTTTCGGCAATTTTTCGACTTTTACTTGTTGTGGAAAACCGAGGCAAAACCCGCAACGATTTCCACAGCCGTTTTTGACCTCGAAAAAAGTCTCAAAACGACATATTTCACTTTTCAAAGCTTTCCAACAACTTTACCACTATTGGGTGTTGAAAGTTTTTGAAGATTCTAAAGAAACTTTTTTCAAAAAGTTTCTTTAGTGGGGTGCGGGGCAACGCCCTGCAACTTGCGCGTCAAACAGACTGCGTTCCGCAGGATGTTTGGAAGGAGTAAAGTACTTGCCTTCGGCAAGTGCTTTTGCTCCTTCACCCTTTTTTCTGAATATCATTGGGCAAAGGGTGACAGAGATCAATACTTCCCTACAGCCGGGAAGTATTGACTCTGTCCAAAACCCCGAAGCGGAGCTTCGTGATTTTGAAGCGCAGTAGCGAAGGCTTCAGCCTTC
>JAGBRZ010000045.1 GCA_017632155.1 Clostridia bacterium | reverse complement strand
GGTCTTGTGCCTCTTTATGGGAAGTATCATGATGAAACCATAAACAATCTTCTGTCATATGTCAAGGAGGATCTTGAATATGCCAAAGATAAATTGGGGTGGGTTCCTGCATTGGGTGGTGCTGCGTCGCACATCATTGACAAACTTTACGACGGGGGTAACAATATTCCGCCTCATTATACTGCTTTACTGGCACTCAGAGAGTATGTCACCACAACCGCAGACGAATACCGAGAATATA
Organism: Clostridia bacterium; assembly: GCA_017632155.1. The sequence continues at coordinate 5,117 of JAGBRZ010000045.1, read as the reverse complement.
TGGAACCTGTCAGCGCAGGCATCACGATGTACTGGGATTATTGGACAGAAGATATCGACAAGGGCCTTGCTGCATTTTCGGAAGCCTGCGACAATATTGCCAGACGACTGATCACGAGAGAGCCAAACCCGACGATCGAGAAAAAAAAGGAAGAAGATCGTGAGGATGAAAAGAACTTTTTCTGGGATATGTCCGATCTGAACATGGAGTCACTGATTGAGGATTATTATCCCGAAGAAGTGGAGAGGGTGAAGGCAGAACTGGCGGAAGCCGAGCTCTACGGGGAATCTTTCTTTGATCTGGTTACGATGGAGTTGATCTTAAAGGGTGTTCTCACTGTTGATATGGTGAAAACCAATAACAGTTCTATCATGATCATCAAAGAGGAGCTGAGCTACTGGGTCGATGAATACGGCGTCTATATGCTGGGTATTCCCGATATCATTATTGACGGTATCGAGATCCCGCTCATTGGAGATTTTATGGACATGCTTCTTCTGAAGCCTCTTTGGAGCTGGATCGGAGGAGAAATCAAAAATCTGGCTGCGGAATGGATTGCTTCCGCATGTACCGGTATGGTTTCCTTTGTATCCGGTTTACCGGCCGACGAAGCAGCCGAAGAAATCCGCGATTTGATCTCCCTGATAGACGACCTGCTGGAGGATCCCGAACTGCAGCTGGATCACGAACCAAACCCCTATAAGCCGTCTGAGGATAACTTTGCAGATCTGAATGAATATATGAAGCATCTGGAAAGCGAAGATTGGGAGGAATTCGAGGCGCTCTACAACACGCTGGTCATGTTCCGGCTGGTGCTGATGGGGCCGGAAAACTATTCGAAGTTTGTCAGTGCGTACGCCGGTGGTGCCAAGCAGACCGCATATCAGACAAATACCGCACATCTTGAGGCTTCTGCCCTGAAAGTCAGAATCAAGACATCGGATCTGTATGAAGCAGGCACCAATCACAACATTTATGTGATCGTTTATCAGAAGATGGGTACCGCACTGAGACAGATTCAGTTCAAGCTTCTGGATATATCCGGCTATGATGATTTCGAAGGCGGCCATCAGGATGATTATATTATTGAGCTGCCGAGGGCATTGAAACTGGATGAAATTGAAATTGCGCTGGTAAAGACTCCCGCATATGATTTTACTCCGGCTATGACGGACGACTGGCACTGCGAAAATATTCGGGTAATCCCGATGTATGCAGGGTATGAACTTACCTCTCCCATCGACCTTGGCGGCGTACACCTGAGAGGAATCAACAATATTATAAAAATGAATTTCCAGGAGGCACTGAAAGCCAGGGAACCCGATAACGTCAAATCCCAGAATGTTACCAACCTGCAGGTTCAGATCAAGGTAAAGGACGAGCTGAACGCAGGCACCAACTCCGACGTCTACCTTGTGGCTTATAACGGCGATAAGGCATATGTGAAGGTTTGTCTCGACAAAGGAAAGGGACACGACGACCTTGAACGGGGTAAAACCGAGATTTATGATATTCCTATCGGGAAATATTATGGTAACGTAATTCAGCACATTCCTCTGGATCAGCTGAATATTAAGATTGAGCATGATGGTTCAGACACAGCTGCATGGGAATCTGTAAGCATTACGCCGTGTTACGGTGATCTGCCGCTGATTGAGGGCGCGGTTGAACTTGGCGGAAAAGAATTCCAGAACAGCACATGGGACACCAATTTCCAGAGCAAACTGAAAAAAGTGAAATACAGACAGGAACCCGATATGTCGCAGATAGTTACGGACTTGAAGGTTCAGGTCTTGGTAAGTGCTCAGCTGGGTGCAGGCACCGATAATGATGTCTCTTTGCTTGCCTATAACGGCGTTGTGCAGAAGGAATATCTGCTGGATAAGGACAATTACAACGATCTTGAGATGGGCGATAACGATATCTATATGGTTCCCCTCTCTTCCTCCAAGGCAAAGGGAATTCCTCTGAATGAACTGAACATCGTATTCAATCACGTCGCTGATGAAGACGAGATTGATGATGAGGTGTTTTTTGCGGAGGTTCTGGTTACACCGTGCAACGGCTCTAAAGAGCTGACGGTTCCGATCTCCCTTGGCGGAAAGAAGTTGGAAAACAGCACATGGGATACGGATTTCCAGACCTGTCTGAAGCTGCAGTACGCCCCCATCGTAATCGAGTATGAAACGAACCTTGACGACGGTCTGCTTTCTTATATGGGAAGTTTGGACGGCGGTGAAGAATGGGTGGATTCCGATAACGAGCTGTGGGCGAACACCACCCTGCGCCGCGAAATATTCCTCAAGATTTTCAAGGGTTTTGAACCCGAAATTTCCTTCGTCACATACAACATGGCACCCGAAGACAACATATTTGATCTTGGGTTTGATTTCCACGGTGTATGGAACGGTGTATCTAACGAGCGCAGATCGCAGGTCAAGGATTTCGAACATATTTATCCGGTTGAAGGCAGTGCAGATGTGGACGTCATCAACGAAAAGGGCAATGTTGTGAAATCTCTCAACGGAATGTCCGTTCAGGACGGTTCTGCAAAATTCACGCTGAAAACCGATGGATGGGAAGAAGGTTCTTATGATCTGAAGGTTTCCTATTCGCCGGATTATGCGAATCCGCTGTACTCGCGTACCACAATGACATTCGAAGATGTGGTCAAAGTCGGCGGTCTGCAGGTGAATGTTACCCCTGCGGATGTCACGGTAGAAGCAGGACAAACGGCAGCTCTTACCGCAGAGGTAAGCGGCGGAGAAGCACCGTACACCTATACATGGCAGGTGCTCAAAGCCGATAATTCCGGAAATTGGATGACTGTTCAGAATGGCTCCAATTACGCGGGACAGGGTACTGATACCCTTAGTTTCACCTCTAATAATCCCGGAACTGCTCACATTCGCTGTATGGTTAAAGATGCAAGCGGCAAGAGCGGAACATCGAGCGGGGCAACAATTACTGTAAAAGAAACAATCGCTCCCCTCACTATCACAACCCAGCCCCAGAGTACCACGGTAGAGGCAGGTCAAACGGCAGCCTTCACCGTAGCCGCAGTCGGTGGTAAAACTCCGTATACCTATACATGGCAGATAAAGTCTGACCGCGGCGGATGGATCGATATCAAGAACAATTCCCAGTTCTCCGGACAGGGTACGACTGCGCTGCAATGCACGCCGAATACAGAAGGGATCATCCATGTTCGGTGCGTTGTGAAGGACAGCATCGGCGGGAATGTCAGCTCCGAGGAAGCCAGCGTTATGGCTGTAGCCGCAACGATTCCCCTCTCCATCACGACTCAGCCCAAGGATATCACGGTAGAGGCAGGACAGAAGGCAATCTTTACTGTGGCGGCAAGCGGCGGTAAATTGCCTTACACCTACACATGGCAGATACCCGAGCGTCGTGGCGGTGGTTGGTCCGATATCTCTGCGAATAATTCCAGTTACACAGGACAGGGTACAAATACCCTTACCTATCTCTCAGACACAGCCAGATCATCCATAGTTCGCTGTGTTGTCAAGGATGCCAACGGCGATACCGTAACATCAAATACGGCAATGGTTACCGTAACGGAAACAACTCTTCCTCTTGCTATCACAAGCCAGCCTAAGGATGTCACTCTGAGAGAGGGACTTCCGGCAAGCGTTAGCGTAGAGGTAAGCGGCGGTAAAGCGCCGTATACGTATACCTGGCAGATACAGCGCGGAAGAAGCTGGGATGTGCTTTCGGATTCTTCAGAAGTACTTGGCCAGGGTACAAACACTCTGATCCTTACCCTTAAAACGGCCGGTATGGCTACAGTCCGCTGTGTAATCAAGGATGCAAACGGCGATACCGTAACGACGGATACGGCAAAGGTTACCGCAACGGAAAACGCTAAGCCTCTTGCCATCACAAGCCAGCCCAGGAGCGTCACGGCAGAAGCAGGACAAAAGGCAGTTCTCACTGTTGAGGCAAGCGGCGGTCGTGCTCCTTACGCATACGAGTGGCAGATGTCCGACGGCGGCTGGTTCGCTATTGAGGATTCGGCGAACCGTATTTGCAGCGGTCTTGACTCGAACACGCTCACCATTGTCTCATTCCTTGCCGAAACAACCGAAATTCGCTGTGTGGTCACGGATGCGGACGGCAGATTCGTTATTTCGGAGCCGGCAGATGTTACTGTAACAGCATCGCCTCTGGTGATTCTGACCCAGCCTCAGGATGCGGTCATGGATGTCGGTCAAACGGAAACCTTCTTTGTAGAGGTTGACGGCGGAACTGCTCCGTATACCTATTCCTGGAGGGTATCCGATAAAGAAGCAGGCGAAATCAATAATAACAATTCGTTCATCGGAAATCAGTGGAATGACTTCGTGTCGGTACTTGATAAAGATGGAAAGTTCGAAGCCAAAAATGACAGCAGATTCTTCGGAGCGGATACAAGCAAAGTCTATTACACTCCGAACGAAAGCGGAACCATAGGTCTTAGCTGCGTCGTAACGGACAGTCTCGGAAATACGGTAACGTCCGACGAGGCAATCGTCGAGGTAATCGTCACTGACAATGATCCTTTGAGAATTGATATTCAGTCTCAGGAAGTAATTGTAGATATCGGTCAGATTGCTGATTTGTTTGTAGAGGTTGCCGGCGGTAAAGAACCTTACAAGTACAGCTGGCAGAGTCTGAATGGCAACAACTGGGCTATCCTCCGCGAATCGGATCAGCATAGCGGTCAGGGCGGTGCTGTATTGAGCTGTACACCGAATAAAACCGGAACGAATCTCTACCGTTGCGTGATTACGGATGCTGACGGCAATTCCATTACAAGCGATGAGATCATTCTGACTGTGAAAATCAGCAAACCCAGGGCACCACAGTAATGGCTGAACTTCGGATTGATGTAACCGGTGTTGTAAACTGACCTTGCTGGAAAAACGTACAGCAACAGAAATTTCACAAAAGTGCCGCCTTTTTATGGGCGGCACTTTTGGCTGTATTATCTGCACATAAAAATATAATGTTCTATATTCATGGAGATTGTTATGACAAACACAAGACTTCTTGTGAAAATACTGACCGGATTGTTTGGCCGATGGGTAACTGTGATTGACCGCGCAGAATACGAG
>JAGBRZ010000044.1 GCA_017632155.1 Clostridia bacterium | reverse complement strand
TCTGTACGTTGACAGCGGTGCCCCAGGAGTAGGGGATGTCGTTGTCGCGGCGGTAGACGTTAGCACGGGGGTTGTCCCAGCTGCGGAAAACAGCCTTGATAGCGCCCATGAGCTGCTCCTTGGGGTCGGAGGGGAAGTCCTCTCCCAGCTTTGCCTTGTACTCAGCCTTGAACTGGTTTGCCAGCTCCTTGAGGTCCTCAGCGGTCAGGTCGATATCCTGGGTAACGCCCTTTTCTTCCTTCATCTTGTCGATGAGCTCTTCGAAGTACTTCTTGCCGACTTCCATAACGACGTCGGAGTACATCTGGATAAATCTTCTGTAGCAGTCATAAGCCCAACGAGCGTTGCCCGACTTCTTAGCCATAACTTCTACAACTTCCTCGTTAAGACCGAGGTTGAGGATGGTGTCCATCATACCGGGCATGGATGCACGTGCGCCGGAACGAACGGAAACAAGAAGGGGATTCTCGAGATCGCCGAACTTCTTGCCGGTGATGCCTTCCATCTTCTCAATGTAAACCATGATCTCTGCCATGATCTCGTCATTGATCTGACGACCGTCTTCGTAATACTGTGTGCAAGCTTCAGTAGAAATAGTGAAGCCCTGGGGAACGGGAAGACCGATGTTGGTCATTTCCGCGAGGTTAGCGCCCTTACCGCCAAGGATCTCACGCATGTTTGCGTTACCCTCGGAGAAGAGATAGCAATACTTCTTTGCCATTGTAATTCCTCCTATATGGAAAATAAAATTTTTATCAATTTAATGAAATCGCTATATCCGCAAATTCAATATATTATAGCACATTTTGCCTTTAATATCTAATAATATAGGGATTTATTTTGTAAATTTTTTGTAAACCAAGCATCAAAGCTCTTCAACACTGTAAACGCCGTCGAACTGAGTCATTTCGCTGAGGATATTTTCGTGCTTCTGTCGCTTTTTGAAGATCAGGGTCAGCACCGCGCTGCAACGCTCACCCGATACGGTGCGCTGCTTTGTGAATTCGATATCGATAACGCGGATGCCCTTGCCCTCAAGGCGTTCAACGAGCCTGTCAAGCATACCGGGAGAATCGAATTCGATATAGATATTCATTCTCTTTGCGCTTGACATAATAAAATACTCAAATTTCGAGAGGATGAGCGCGGCAATCATCACGATCGCAACACCGATAAGTGCCGCCTCGAAATATCCCGCGCCGATTGCAAGGCCGATGATAGCCGAGGTCCAAAGACCTGCGGCGGTTGTAAGTCCCTTGACCTGACGGCGGCTGGTGACGATGATGGTTCCCGCGCCGAGGAAGCCCATTCCCGAGATGACTTGCGCACCAAGACGGGTGGGATCGGTTGAAAGACCCGATTTATATAGATAAAGTCCGACAAGGGTGGTAAGGGTTGCGCCGATGCAAACCAGAGTATGCGTGCGGAATCCCGCGCTTCTTCTTTTGCTTTCGCGCTCAAGGCCTATGATTCCGCCGCAGATGAGCGCAAGTGCGAATCTTACGGCAACGCCGGCGGGGGTTACGCTGCGAAGCATTTCGATTATTTCATTAAAAGTCATTTTTAAAGCTCCTCCACTGATATAACACCTTCAATCGCTGCAAGTGCTGCAATTATCTCAACGTGCGGACGGCGGCGGAGAAGCTTGGTCTCGAGCACTACGTTTGGCGATTCGTTTGCAAGCTCACGAACGTTTGTGATCTCGGAATCAAATATTCTGATATTCATTCCGCGCAACACCTCGTGAACATCGTGAACAACAGCGGTTTCGGTCAATATGACGTTGATATTCATATTGAGTGAGCGCGATGTGATTATTTTTTCGACCTTATCGAGAAGTGTTGTTGACATAATGATCGCGGCAAAGGCGATAAACGCGCACTCGAAAAATCCGGCGCCGAGGGCAAGACCCATACAAGCGCAAGCCCAAAGACCTGCGGCAGTTGTCAGTCCCTTTACCTCCTGACGGCGGGTGACTATGATCGTGCCCGCGCCGAGGAAGCCGATGCCGTTGATGACCTGAGCGCCGAGACGCGAAACGTCAACGGTGATGCCGAGGACATCGACGCAATAGCGGCTGATGCACATCGCCATCGTTGCGCCCATACAAACGAGAATATGGGTTCGGAATCCCGCGGGACGGCGCTTGCGCCCTCTCTCGAGTCCGATTGCTCCGCCGAATATAACAGCGAGCACAAGTTTTATAACAAGTGCTGCGAGGCTTGCGCCTCGCAGACTATCGAGCCATTCCATAAAATGACCTCCGTGAGATATTTAGTCTATGTTCATAATCCACACGTTTTCGGTGGGATCGAGTCCTCCGCCGTTTGCGTATTTGTTCGCGCCCGACTCAAAGAGGATGTAAAGCTTGCCATCCATTGCCGCAAGGCCCTCGCTCATCGGAAGAGCGGTCACAAGCTTCTGATTCTGCTTGCTGTCAAGGAAGTATACGGGCACCTCAACGCCGTTAAGCTTATAGGAAGAATGAGATGCGGTGCCAATGGGGCTGTCATAAATCATAATGGTGGATTTGTTTGTTCTGCCGTAAGACTGACTGAGCGCGATCTTGTCGCCGACAACGGCAAAGCCCTGAATACGCTCGGTCATCGAAAGAATAATATCGGGAGTTGCATATTTGCCATCAACTATGGCCGATGCCTTTATGCCGTTTTCTGTGGTGGGATCAATCTCGTAGCCAACAGTCCACGCGCAGTACATAAGATTGTCGCGGTTTTTCATATACTGATATCTCTGCGTGGGATAAGAGGTTCCGTACTGAAAATCGCCTACCCAAAGGTAGCCCTCCGAATAGTTACAGAATGATGCACGAACGGGAACTGCAAAGGAATCCACGATCTGAATCTTGCCGCACTGACCCGCCTCAAGAACAGCGGTCAGAGGAATGCGGAAAAGGGTGGAATTGCTTGCAATGTAAATATCCTTGTCAGTGATGGCAACTCCGCCCGCATGAGTTGTGTGAGGAGTTCCGTCTGCATTTGTCAAATAATATTCGCCAACGTATGCGCCCGTCTTCATATCAACGGCAACAAGAACCGAGCAATCGGATGTTGATGCATCATCGAAGTAGCCGGAGATCATAAGCCAGCCGCGCTCTCGCCAGATATCCATTCCCTGAGGAACCATTTTTTCGGCAAGCGCGGGAATGAGGAAGCTCTTTTCGGACGAAGCGAGGAAATCGGTATAGGAAGCGTAATCGTTCGTAGAAAGCACGCTTTCGAGGGTGAATTTGAAATCGGAAGAGGGGCCCGCATACTCGGGGAATTTGGGCTCGGTAACTTCGGGTTCGGTTTCAGCGGGAAGGGTTTCGAGAACAGCGGTGGTATCAGCAATAGGCGCGGTGGTTTCTTCGGGGGTATTCTGATTGCATCCGACAAGAGCGATCAGGGTGGCCAGCGCCAGACAAAGGCAGATGATTCGGGTGTTTTTCATTATTATTCTCCAAATATTTGTTTTTAATTGCAGAACGCAGTTTTACAATTGGCTTATTTTACGCTGAACATAAGATCGCCGTATGTGGGATAGGGCCAAGCGGCAGTATCGGTAAGGGTTTCAGCTTCGTCAACGAAGGCACGAAGCTTTTCCATACCCGCAAAAACTCGGGTGCGGTATTCTTTTGCAACAGCTACGATATCGGATGCATTGTTGAAAAGCTCCTCAACATCCTGATCAAGGAGGTCTGTCTGCTTCATTATTTCTGTTGCGAGAGAGGAAAGTCTTGCTACTGTTTTGGATTCGTATTCGGTATCGGCGGCGGGGCAGAATTCACGCTTGATCTTGCCCGACTCGGCAAGCTTTCCGGTAAATTTTGAAATTGCGGGGAGAATATCGCGACGCACCATATCGATCATTGTAAGGGCTTCTATACGAATTACCTTGCAGTAGTTATCAAGAATAACGTCGCGTCTTGATGCCGCCTCAACGGGGGTGTAGATCTTGTGCTGTGCAAAAAGCTTGAGATTCTTCTCTGCCGTCAACTGCGGCACGCAATCGGGAGTCGAGGGGTAATTGGGAAGTCCGCGAACCTCGGTTGCCTCCTTCACCCAAGCCTCATCGTATCCGTTTCCGCTGAAAATGATGCGCTTGTGCTCGGAAACCGTGCGGCGGATGAGCGCGTGGAGAGCGGTATCAAAATCCTCTGCCGCCTCAAGCTCGTCGGCATAAAGTCGAAGTGACTCGGCAACGGCGGTGTTGAGCATAATATTGGTACACGCGATGCTATCCGACGAACCGAGCATACGGAACTCGAACTTGTTACCCGTGAAGGCAAAGGGCGAGGTACGGTTGCGGTCGGTGTTGTCGCGGGGGAGTTTCGGGAGAGTATGCACACCAAGTCGGAGAGGCTCCTGAGCTTGCGCATTATAGGGCACGTCCTTCTCTATTGCGTCAAGAATTTCCTCAAGCTCGGTGCCGAGGAAGATCGAAACGACCGCGGGCGGTGCTTCGTGCGAGCCAAGACGGTGGTCGTTCGAGGGCGATGCTACCGAAAGGCGCAAGAGATCGGCATAATTGTCAACCGCCTGAATGACGGCGCAAAGGAAGAGCAAGAACTGCGCGTTTTCCGAAGGTGTATCACCTGGTTTGAAAAGGTTTACGCCCGTGTTGGTCTGAATTGACCAGTTGTTGTGCTTGCCCGAGCCCGATACGTTCGCAAAGGGCTTTTCGTGAAGCAGGCAGATCATGCCGTGCTTCTTTGCAACTCTTTGCATGACCTCCATCGTCAGCTGGTTGTGGTCGCAGGCGATGTTTGTCTTTGTAAAGATAGGCGCAAGCTCGTGCTGTGCGGGAGCCGCCTCGTTGTGCTCGGTCTTTGCCGAAACGCCGAGCTTCCAGAGTTCTTTATCGACCTCTTCCATATATGCGGCAACGCGGGGCTTGATGATTCCGTAATAGTGGTCGGAAAGCTCCTGACGCTTTGGCGGCTTTGCACCGAAAAGGGTGCGTCCCGTGTAGATCAGGTCGCATCTCTTCTCGAACATAGCGCGGTCGATGAGGAAATATTCCTGCTCGGGACCAACGCAAGCCTTTGTCGATGTAACGTCCTCGTGACCGAAGAGCTTGAGCACTCGCATCGTCTGACGGTTGAGAGCCTCCATCGAGCGCAAAAGGGGCGTCTTTTTATCGAGCGCCTCACCGCCGTAGGAGCAGAACGCCGTGGGGATGCAGAGTGTTTTTTCCTTAATAAATGCATAGGAGGTGGGGTCCCACGCGGTATATCCGCGCGCCTCAAAGGTTGCGCGAAGTCCGCCCGAAGGGAAGGATGACGCGTCTGACTCACCCGAAACGAGCTCCTTACCCGAAAATTCGAGCAGAACGCCGCCGTCGGAGGTGGGGTTAATGAAGGCATCGTGCTTTTCCGCGGTAACACCCGTCATCGGCTGGAACCAATGCGTGAAATGCGTAGCTCCGCGCTCGACAGCCCAGTCCTTCATCGCCTCTGCAACAATATTCGCAAGGCTTATGTCGAGAGAACGTCCGTCCTCGATCGTTTTGCGCATACGCTCGTATGCCTCGACGGGAAGGCGCGACTTCATCTCTCTGTCGTCAAATACCATACATCCAAAATACTCGGGTATCTTCATGATAGTTCTCCTATCGCAGAATTTTTCTCATTATATTAGTATATCTTTTTTTATAAAGAAAGTCAAGTGGATTTTATGAATTTTGAAAAAAAATCGCCCCGCGAAAGCGGGGCGTATAATATTTTATTTACGTCCCATAGGCCTCAGAGTCTTGGGGTCGACTGCTGCGCAAAGCAGGAAGAGAACAACAGCGGCGATTGCGGCGTTGCCGAGCATATAGCTTCCGTTATAAACGAGGGAGTACACCCAAACGTTCATTCCCTCGGGGGCATAGCTATCCCAAAGGATAACGCCGGAGAGAAAGGAGCAAACGAAACGCAGAGCAGATGCTCCGACTGCACCGACGATGTAACCCGCAAGACGAAGTGCGGGCTTGCCCGATCCCTCGAAGGGCGCGGCAAAAACCGAAGCAAGTCCGAGTGCGGTAAATGCAAGAACATAGTCAAGCAGGACGCAAAGTACGATCGACAGGAAGGTATTTGCGGGCGGTACGTAGAATCCGAGGAGCATTTGCACGCAGGAATACACGAATCCCGCAGAAAGTCCCCACTTCCAACCGCGACGGTATGAGAGATAAATTATCGGTATTGCGCCAAGGCTTATCGAGCCGCCGTATGCCCAAGGAGAAGGCAAAAACTGGCAGAGAAGCTCAAGTCCGACCGCAAGCGCGACCATCATTGCTGTTTCAACGAGCGCGATGAGGCTCGTTTTTCTGTTTTTGTTGTTTGTTTTCATTGTTTTTCTTTCCTTTCGGTTTTATATTATCAACCGATCTTCTCGGATTTTTCGAAAAAGTGATCAATTTTCCCGAAAAACGAAAGAGCCGCACATTCCTGCAGTGAATGTGCGGCACCCCCGAAAAAATTCGGTGACTTTTAAACTTCCTTCGCCGGTATTACCCGTATCAGGTTCAAAGGGTTTGACCAAATGGTCATCTCAGCCGCACGGCACCCCCGTATCGGTATTCAGTTTTCTTGGTGAAGTGCGTACTGTTCCGCTTCGCGGAAATGATGATTTTGCTTCGCGGAAATCATCAATAATAATAATTTGCCTGAACGCTGCTCAGCTTATACTTATTAAGCAGTTCTTCGTCGATCTTTACTTCTGCGGAGAATTTTTCAAGGCTTTCTGCGATATATTCAAGGAAAAGGGGCTCTTTGAGGTAACTTTCAAACGTTGTTATTTCGCCGAGCTCGGGATCATAAAAGGTGAAGAAATCGGTGTTCGCGGCCTTATCGTATGCGCCCTCGTCGAGCTCGAGCTTTTCTACGATGTGGAGGTTGTTTTCGGTTTCGATAAGCTTGATCTGTCCGACCTCCATTGACTGAAGCTCGTTGTAGATTTTTTCAAGCGCCGCGTCGGTTCCCATTGCGGAATCCTTGCTGATATAAATTCCGCCAACGTAAGCGTCATCGGTGGGGTTTTCGTCATACTTTTTCGAAATCTCAAGGAAATCCGAGCCCGAATTGATGCTTTTGAGTGCATCTGCGGCGCGGCTTCTTGCCTCCTGGGTCTCGGCAGCGGTCATACTGCGGTACTTTGTGTAGCCGTCCTTATCAAGAACGGGATTGCCCTTTTCGTCATATTCGGGGCATTCGTTGATGAAGAAGCAGATCTGGCGCATACGCACGTAATTCTGCTTATAATAGTTTTCCTTATCGATCTTTGTTACGCCAAGCGTTCCGCCCGCGCCGAAAAGATATTCCTGAAGGTAATCGACCTTTTCGTCGATCAGGTAAAGCTCGCGAAGTATCTTCATACTTACGCCATAGTTCGACAGAAGCGCGTTGAACTCCGACTTCGAGCCCGATGCGTAGTTTTCGCAAAGATCTGCGATGTAGGCATCGACCTCTTCAACGGTAGAAGCGGGGAGCGAAAGACCGAACTGATCAAACAGATAGAGCGAGCAGAGATAAGTCTGCGCATTTTCATGAATGAAGCCCGACATTATGTCATCGTAGGTTTCGCCGGTGGCGGGATCTGCAACGAGAGGCCAGAACTGATCGACCTTGTCAAGCCCATACTGCTTGCGAACGGCTTCGCCATAGTAATGCTCGAACTGAGCCTTGTAGCGCGAGAGCCAGAATTCGATCATATTTGCGGTGATCTCTGTACCGCCAAGCTCCATAACCGGAGTTCCGAGGCTCGAGCAGCCGACAAACGAAAGCGTAAGCATCAAAAGTGCAAGTGCAAACGCAGTAATTTTTTTAATTATCTTCATTATAATACTAATCCTTTGTGGTTTTATAATATTATACACTATTTTTTCGATTTTGTCTATCCCTTATTTCCCGATATTTTGAGATATTTTTTGAATATTTCGCAAAGAATCGCAAGCGGGTCATCCTTTTCGCGCAAAGAGAGCACGAGATAGGGATCTTCGGCTATAACAACGCGAAGTTTTACACCCGGCATTTCGGAAATATCCTGCCAAATATCAAGATCAAATTCTGTGGGTCGGATCGATATCTGTTTTCCCTCCTGCGTCAGCGACAAGATCTTGCATTGCTTTGCAAGCGAGCGCAGAAGCGCAACATCAAGCAGGAAAAGCACGGGCTCGGGCGGCTCGCCGTAGCGGTCGGAAAGCTCCTCGTAAAGGTCCTCGGTATCCTTTTCGTTGCGCACGTGTGCGATCTTTTTGTAAAGCGACATTCTCTGCGCCGCGTTTGTGACGTAGCTGTCGGGCAGATAGGCATTGATGTTGAGGCTGACCGTTGTATCGACGCTCTCCTCAACCTTTTCGCCCTTTTCTTCAAGAACAGCCTCGTTGAGCAGCTTGATATAAAGATCGTAACCGATGGCATCGAGATGACCGTGCTGCTCGGCGCCGAGGACGTTGCCCGCGCCGCGTATCTCAAGGTCGCGCAGAGCGATCTGGAATCCCGCGCCAAATTCGGTATACTCACGAACGGCTTCAAGTCGCTTTTCCGCGATTTCGGTCAAAGCTCGCCCTCTCGGGAAGGTGAAATATGCATAGGCACGGCGGGGCGAGCGTCCGACTCGTCCGCGGAGCTGATGAAGCTGGGATAGTCCCATTCTGTGCGCGTTTTCAACGATCAAAGTGTTCGCATTCGGCACGTCGACACCCGTTTCGATGATGGTGGTCGAAACAAGAACGTCGATCTCGCCGGTTATCATATCGCGCCATATGTCCTCAAGCTGTTCCTTCTCCATCTTTCCGTGCGCAACAACAACGTTCGCCTCGGGGAATGCGCTTCTGATCTTATCGGCGGTGTAGCTGATCGTTTCAACGAAATTATAAAGATAGAAGACCTGACCTCCGCGCGAAAGCTCGCGGCGGATGGCGTCGTTTATGATGAGCTCGTCGTGCTCGAGGACATAGCTCTGAACGGGCTGACGGTCGCCCGGCGCTTCATCGAGAAGCGAAATATCTCGGATTCCCGACATAGCCATATTCAGCGTTCGCGGAATGGGAGTTGCCGAGAGCGAAAGTACGTCCACGTTGCCCGATCTTTGCTTGATCTTTTCCTTTTGCGCCACGCCGAAGCGTTGTTCCTCGTCAACGACGAGAAGGCCGAGATCCTTGAATTTTACATTCTCGGAAAGCAGGCTGTGCGTGCCTATTATAAGGTCGATGTCGCCCTTTTCAAGATCGGCAATGATCTTCCTTTGCTCCTTCGGCTTGCGGAAGCGCGAAAGCATTTCGATATTGACGGGGAAGGCTCTCATTCGGCTCTGCGCCGACTGATAATGCTGGAGCGCGAGGATCGTTGTGGGGACGAGCAGAGCAACCTGCTTGCCCGAGAGGATCGCCTTATAGATCGCGCGGAACGCGACCTCGGTCTTGCCGTAGCCAACGTCGCCGCAAAGCAGACGGTCCATCGGGACGGCTTTTTGCATATCCTGCTTGATATCCTCTGTCGCATCGAGCTGTGCATCGGTTTCATCGAACTCGAAAGCCGCCTCGAAATCGCGCTGAAAATCATCGTCGGGGAAGAAGGCAAAGCCGGGTCGGCGCTGACGCTCGGCATAGAGCGCGATGAGCTCCTTTGCAATATCGCGCAAGGTGGATTTTGCACGTGCCTTTGTCTTGCCCCACTCGGCACTTCCGAATTTTGAAAGGCGGAGAGTACCGTCATCCGAATGTGCGCCGATGTATTTTGAAACCTTATCAAGCTTTTCAACGGGCATAAAGAGCTTGTCGCTGCCCGCGTACTGAATGGTGATATAGTCGCGCGTCACGCCGTCGACGGTCATTGTGGTCAGACCCATATACTGACCGATACCGTGCGCCTCGTGAACGACGTAGTCGCCCTCGGAAAGGTCGGCATAGGAGAGTATCTGCTGTGCCGCGCCGTCCTTTTTCGACTTTGCCGCGCGTCTTTTCTTCTCCGCTCTGCCGCCCTCGGTGATCGTCAGCGAGATGACGGCGCATCTCGGCGAGGGTAGCTCAAAGGGAGCGGTGGGTGCGCCCGCGATGACCAAAGCCTCACCGCGCGGGAGTTTTGCAAGCTCGGGGAGCTCGTTTTCTTCTATAAAATACGCCTTGATGCCCCAGTTTTCCGAAAGCATACCCGCGTAGTTCTTAGCCTTGCTTTCATCACCCGCCATAAGGATCATACGGTATCCGCCCTTCGAAAGCCCTTCAAGCTCCTCGCGGAGAAGCTCGTCATTATCCGCAGTCGAGAGCGCATGCTTCGAGCGGAAGCCGAAAAGACCGCCGAGCGCCTTGCCCGAAAGTCCCTGAACGAGCGAGTCGATCATAACCGTGGTGTGCGACGCGGTGAAAGCGTTCCATTTTTCTATCGGTGCCGAAAATTCGGCATATTTCGCCTCAAGGCTGCCCGATTCCACTATTGCCTTGACCTGCTCATCCGAGTGCCAGACGGCGCTTTTGAAAGCGTCCTCCGCTGACGCCGCGGAGCGCATAAGGCAGAGCGACATTGGAGAAAAATAGTCAAGGAGGGTGGTTTTTTCGGGGTATATCAGCGAGATGTATTTATCAAGGAATCTGACCTCTGTGCCCGAAGAGATCGCAAGCTCGATAGCGCTCGCCTCACCCTCGAGAGTTTCGGACAATCGCGCATCCTTCGACTTTTTGCGGAGATTTGTAATCGACTTCTTAATTGCGAGAAGCTTTTCGGCATCCGCAACGATCTCGCGAGCGAGCGGAATGAGCACGCTCTGCACATTCTCGCTGACTCGCTGTGTTGCAACGTCAAAGAATCCCATACGGTCGATCTCGTCGCCGAAAAATTCGATACGCACGGCGCGGTCAACGCCTGCGGAGGTATAGCAAATATCGACGATTCCGCCTCTTTGCGCGAACTGTCCCGCGCCCTCGGCAAGCGAGGAGCGGACGTAACCCGCGGTGCAAAGACGATTTACAAGCTCGGCGGGCGAAATTTCGCCGTCGAGCGAGATATTTATCAGATTTTCCGCCAAAACGCCCTGCGGAACGGTATATGAAAGTGCCGCCTCGGGCGTTGTTGTCACAACGTCAAGCTCGCCGCGACGAAGCGCGACAAGCAGAGAAAGCCTCGCTTGCTCAAACTCGCGCGAGGCAGAAATATTATACATATTGAGATCGCGGTTCGGATAATACGCGCACCTCAGTCCGAAGGCACCCAGGGTATCCCTCATTCTGCGCGCCGTTTTTTCATCGGGGCAAAGGACGAGAACGGGACGTCCGCCGGGCATATCCCCCGCAAGAGCGGCGCAAAGCGCATCCCCCGCGCCCTCGCAAAGTCCCGAAACAACAACGGGCTTCGGTCGCGCTCTTCTTTGCAGATTCACCGCATCGAGAAGCTGCTTGTACTCGGCATCACTCTTGATCGCCGAAAGAACCAGCTCCGAGCTTTTATTAACTGTGATATTCATTTATTCACCCAAATAGCTAATTGTAAAAGTCAGTTTTTTATAAAATCCGTTTTTTCGGTGGCTTCGCCGACGAAAAAACACCTCTTAGACGAGCCGTGCGAGTCCGCGCGCCGAGGGGAGCGAGTCAAAATCAATGATTTTGGCTCGCGGCGATAAGCGCGCGTTCTCAATTGTAAAACGCAGTTTTACAATTGATCATGCTTTGCGTTGCAAAGACGAACAGCCTCGTCCTGCTTGCCGCCGATATAGAGCTCAACGCATTCCGCCGCAATGCCCATCAGCTTTTCAAGCTGCTTCAGCTCCGGGTCGGTGAAGCGCGAGAGCACCCAATCGGCAAGCTCCATATCAGGGTGCGGCTTCTTTCCAACGCCGATTCGCAAACGGGGGAAATTATCGAATCCCATAAGAGTAATGATACTGCGAAGTCCCTTTTGACCGCCGTCCGATCCGCTTGTGCGGAGGCGCATTCTGCCGATGTCGAGGTTTATATCGTCGGATATTACAAGTATATGCTCCGCGGGGATCTTATAAAACTGCGCCGCCTCACGAACCGCCTCGCCCGAGAGGTTCATAAAAGTCTGCGGCAGCATCAGAAGCACGCCCTTGCCCGCGATCTCGCACTCCGCCGTCATAGCCTTGAAGCGAGAGCGATCGCAAACAACGCCGCGCTTGCGCGCAAGAATATCCATTGCAAGAAAGCCCGCATTGTGGCGCGTGGTCACGTAATCGCGCCCGGGATTGCCAAGGCCCACAACCAGCCACTCGATCGGCGCCTTTGCCTTTGCGGTGCTTTCCTTTGAAATCTTTGCAAAAAGATCGAAAATATCTGCCATTTTATCTCCTTTTCGCCCTCACTTTGCCTAGGGCGACAAGAATAATACGAACGTTCGGATTATTTTTTTCACCCTAAAAATTGCAAAGCAGAACGCCCCACAGGGGAAGCCCGGTGGGTTTTGTTTTTCTGTCTATGCTATTATTATAACCTAAAATTGGTGGTTTGTCAAGGAAAAAGTGAACAGTGGTTAGTGGACAGTGGACAGAAAGTTGCGGTCGGGCGATTATAATTTAATTCGGATTTTTGCCATCTATTGTACCGACTAATAATTTAATACAACAAAAGAACTCGGATATTGAGGATTGAAAGTTTCTCAATATCCGAGCTTTTAGTTTATTTTAGTATTGTAGTGAACAGTGATTTGTCGTACTGAACAAAATTATTTGTGTCGCATCTTTCTGTCCACTGTCCACTAACCACTGTCCACTTAATTTTGCGAAGCAAAATTCTGTCCACTGTCCACTCTTATCTCTTCTTCCTCGGGATCAGCGCAATAACCACAAGAATGATCGCCACGACGACGATCACCGCGATGATCGCGCCGAGGATCGAGCCGCCCTCTTCCTCAAGCATACCGGTATCGGTGCCGTCGGGGGATGTTGTGGTGGAGGGGCGAGCGGTGGTGGTTGCGGGGCGGGTCGTTGTGGGTGTTTCATTTGTCATCGAGGGTGTGCGCGTGCTGTCATCGGGCGTCAGGACGTCGGAGTCTACGTTTCCGCCCTCGGGCAGGGAGATGGCGGAGGTGCCGTCCTCTCCGGGGATGATGTCGCTCATTGAGGGCATTCCCGTGTCTGTTGCGGCAAGCGAGCTGATGGTGACGAAGGCGAGCAGTGCCAGCGCCATCGAAAGCGCGGTGATCATACTTCCGCTGACCGTGATAAATCTTTTGGTTCTTTCTTTCATTTGTGAAATCCTTCCTTTATATATAGGGGTTTTGTTTCCCACCTTATTTTGTCACGAAAAGAGAATTTTATGTACCGCGCGGAATTTTATCTAAAAAATAATCAAAAATCAAAAAAATATTCAAAAAAGCTATTGACTTTTTTGCGTAAAAGTTGTATAATATTTCTACCTCTGTTGGCAGAGGCTCTTTTTTCGTGTGAATTTACCGAAAAAGAGGACAAGATCCGCACCACAGGTCGTGTCCGCGCCGACAAGAGGGAGGTACACCGACCGCACCAAGAAGCGGTCAAATAAACTATCACAGGAGGTGCCGACAATATGGCTAATGATTCCAGAGTCAAGGTTACTCTCGCATGCACCGAGTGCAAGCAGAGAAACTACGACACAAAAAAGAACAAGAAGAATACGCCCGACAGACTTG
>JAGBRZ010000007.1 GCA_017632155.1 Clostridia bacterium | reverse complement strand
TTCGTTGCTCATATCTTTGAGCATCTCGGGTTCCTTAGGCTGGCAAGTGCTCCAGTTAGATGCGGCACCAGCTGCAGATTTTGCTGTGTTCAAAGAAATCGTTGCTACAACATCAAGAATTTTCATCTTTTTTCCTCCTTTTTAATTTTGGCATTATCATCAAAACAATTACCGATAACAATGTATAGAAAACGGAATTGCTTAGTGATCTAGAAAAAAACGAAAAACAAATGCCTACAATTAACAAAGTCACAAAAATCACAAGGGATAAAATCTTAAACCTTGGCTTGTGTTTGTCTAATATAGGTTTATTGGGATTAGCAATTGGGGCAAACAAAAGAATAATAATAATTCCAAAAATACCGAAAGCTAGATATTCAAACAAATTTATCGTTGTTATGCACGTTAATAATAAGTGTAAGCTATAAATGGTAAGAGTACACACTTTACACTTAAAATGTGTATTGGCATGATATCCACCGGTAACTCTTCGCAAAAAAACATATATACTGATAAAGATAATTGCCGATAAGATTTGCCTAGTTATTATCGCAACAACCAATATCAAAAGAACAGATGATATAAATGAAATTATCAATTCCAATCCATAAACATAAACTTCTTCATATTTATTATCAATAACTTTTTTCTGACTTAAAAGCTTCCCTATATAACAAGCTATTGCATGATCCATAACCTCATCTCCTTGATGAAATTATACCATATATTTTCTTTCCATTCTTGTTTTAGGGATAAAAGAAATATTTTTGGGATAAGCGAAAAACATTCGGTACTTTTTACAAAACAACTGATTGTTTTTTGTAAAAATCGCTCATCCATCTCAATATTTTTAATTTTCTTCCAATGCCATAGCTGAATTAAAAGATTTCCGTCCATATAGGGATAAACGATCTAACAATAAGGATTGATACCAACACTTATCCCTCTTTTATTCAATATATCCCTATTTTAAAAATTTAATAATTATTGTATTATAATTGAACTGCAGAAAAAAAGGAAGGAGTAAAACAGGTTGAATTATCTCGATATCCTAATCGAACAAATTTCCAAGCAACGTCAAGAAAGTATCAATAATTTTGAGAAAACTGATTTATATACAAAAGATGATCTTTGCAAAATTTTAAAATGGTATGATCGTTTACTTCTTTTAATAAAAAAGACCCCTCCATCGAAGCAAGTTTCGAAGATTAAATTTAAAGAAAATGAATCTGGAGAAATTATTGCAATAACCTATGTTTATGGCGAAAAATCTTTTCTAGAGTTTGAATTAGAAAAGTAATCTTTTTTCTATTAGGATTTACTTATAAACTATGTTCAATATAAATATCCAAGATAAGATAGGAGAACGATATTACAATCGTTCTCCTATCACATTCGAGAATGCGGAATATATATTCGTTCAAATAATAATATTTTTCTTTTTTGCAAAAAAAGTCGAATCATTGGCATACCCGATTCTTTATTAAAAAATAAGATAGTAAAATTTTCTTCGTTTGTGTTTGGAAGGGAATATTACTATGAGAAATGAAATGGAAAAACTTTTAAAGGAGGAGCTTCGCGTACTTGCGATCAAAACAAGAGATCGACTTCATCTCACTCAAAGAGAGATGGCAATCAAACTTGAAATGAGTGAAAGCTCCTATTCCGACATTGAAACGGGACTGTCTATGTGTGGAACATTAACCACCGTACTACTTTTATCGGAGCAAGATGATCCATATGCGTACTTACAAGAATTGAGCGAAAAATTGATTGCCTTGTATGAAAGTGCTATGCAGTTAGTATGACGCCCATCACCTATGAAATCATAGAAGAAATTCGATTGATTGATGCAGAATTACAAAAAACTTATGGAATCGCAGCTTACTCAAAGGATCAAAGCAATGGCGAAACAATATGTTTAAGCTTTATCAAAGATATTACTACCGATAAAGATAAACTATCTAAATTGGTTCAAAATTGTAATTCTTGTCATCTAGCATTGCTACATCTAAAAGATGTAATAGAAGATTTCTTATGTGATTGAACGAAAAAAGCAAAGAGAAAATTCTTATAAAAACAGAAAGGACAACCCAAGCACAAACATTTTGCTTTCTCCGAGGCCTCAATGCCTCGGAGTTTTTATTATAATATATTCATCAAAAATTATGAAGAAAAATCTTCTTTTAATCTCCTTCCCTTGTTTTCATCCAGTTTCATCATCCGCTCGTTTTTATCTGTCAAATTAAGATTTCGCTCATGCATTCGCTTCTCTACAAAAAAGCTTCCCTCTGGAATTTCATCTTTTGTTTTTGGAGAAGCTCTGGGATACTTTTTGAGAATCGCTTCCATCAGTTTCTCTTTTGTTGCATATTGGATCGTACTGAAATCTCTCATAGGCACTATAAACGGTTGAGGTTCGAACTCTATTCCCCATTCAAAAAAGAGTTTAAGTTTCACCTTGATAGGATAGGCTCCTGTCTTAGTAACAATAAACGTACCTTTGGGTAATGATTTCAATTCATCAGGTGTCATCAACGGTCGTTCCATCATTTGCAAAGATCTCGACGGATCATTTTTACTATGATTCACCGATCCTGACTGTACCGTTTTTCGACCTAATGCTCTTGAGAGCTTTTCCGCCGACTCGGAATTCGGTGCAAAGCCTCCGAAGACTGTTAACTGTGTATTATCTATGATAATCTCAGCGCCATCGTCTCCATAATTCTTTTCCAACTGTGCAAAAGACTGAATGATCGGAACCATACTGATTCGGCGAGAGCGCGATGCCGAGAACATCATTTCTGCGGATTCAATTTTAGGTAACGTGCCAAACTCATCGCAATAAAATACGACTCTGTTTTTAAGTTTTCCTTCATTCTCATCTGCAATCGCGAGAAACTCTCGATAGAGCTGTTGAATCATCAAGGATACCATAAAATACTTACTGTTATCTTCCTCCGGCATAATGATAAAGATCGCACTTTTTTCATTGCAAAATTGTTCGGCATCAACCTCTGTTTCATTACACAAAATCGTTTCAAGCTCGGAATCCAAAAACGAATTCAATCGAGACAAAGTAGTTGACATGACTGATGCCATCGATTGTTCCGAGGTATTCAGCGCGGCACCGGCAAACCATTTTGCTTTATGATCTGCGGGAAGCATTCCCATTAACTGTTGGAATTGATTTCTGCCTTTTCCTGTTCCCGGCGCCAGAAGCTCCTGAATGATTTTAAAAACCGAAACAATATGTCTCTCCTGCGGTTCACAAAATTCCGCCACCAAAAGAATGGAAGCAGTAAGTAATCCTTCTGCTGCATCGTAAAAATAGCTGTTCTGTCCGAAGTTTCCGGCCTCCATTCCTGAAAGAATGATCGTTTTTGATATGATCTTGGCATACTTTTCTGCTTTGGCTTTGTATTGTAATTCCTTGGTCTTGGCATACATATCCATATACTTATTTACCAAGTGCAAAAAGTTATTGCCATTTGATCTCATTGGATTTCGAAGGTCAATTACGGATATTTTGTATCCGTAATACTTTGATGCAATCGATCCGTAGTTCCTCATTAGATCGCCCTTCGTATCCGTTGTTACAAAAGACATTCCGGAAGCACAGGCATACTCAATATTGGGATAGAGCCAATATGCAGTTTTTCCGACACCTGCTGCACCAATCATCATACAGTGAACATCACCCGTGTCCACAAGCGCTGTAGTTTCTCCACCGCGCGTTTTACACCCGATCACGATTCCTTGTTTGGTCGGACGGCTATCTTCGTTCTGACGCCATTTTTTCGGCTCAAACGATATATGCTCATATACTTCTTTCACCTCGTTTTTGGTTGCCCAACGAGCCGTACCGTGCTGACCGTCTCCTACGGTCTTGTTCTTGATTCCTTTAAAGCCATACATATACGCTAACGATGGAATCAAAATAAATAAGCCGCCCATTACGGCAACTACGATCAATAATGTTTGTATTCCTTCCATACATTCTCCTTGTTTTAATATTGTTGAAGCATTGCGTTTTTCTTTTCTTCAATCTCTCGAAGCAATCTTTTGTCTGTGCGAGGCAACTGTTTGTCTTGATCTGCAACACTTTTATTTCGGATGGTATTGGCTAATCCTTTCATCAAACTTGTTACTGCGGAAGCACTGATCTTTTTTAAATGCTCTTCACGAGACACCGATGATTGGAATGAACGTTCATCCGCCGTTGTCTTTTCAGAATGATCCTCTTTCTTTTCTTCTTCTGAAGCAATCAAAGGAAATACATTGATTATCTCCTCTCTTTCCTGATGAATCCTCATTGCCTCACGAATGATATCGTTTTTGATGCTCTTGAATTCCTTGTTTTGAGACAAAGGAATTTTCGACGGCATCTCGGATGTATAGAGTTTCAATATCTCATATTTGTTTTGCCACCAAAGATCGTATAGTGCTGCAATTTGTTCCTGCTCTGCAAGAAGATCTACGATCGAATCGATTACGTCCTTCAAATCTTTTTTGAGATAACCATAAACCTTTTTCGCTTTGGTCTTTGAAAGACGTTCGGAAAGAAACAATAGCTTCTGCTCAATTTCGGGATTCGAATAAGTGTTCTGATTCATTTGCTGAATGATCTCATCAATCAGTTTCCTCCATTCTTTTTTCAATTCATTTCTCCGTTCTGTCTGCGAAACATAGATATGCTCTAAGTCATCTTTGAAAATATCTTGTCCCAGAACCGATCTCATTTTATAAATTTCTTTTTGGGTAAGAAATCCGATCGTCGGATCCTCTGTATACGCCAACAAATGTATGTGCGGATGGTGGCTTTCATTATGAAAAGCAGCATACCATTTCAAATCACAAAATGGAATTTTCAAGGCTTCGGCAAGATCAGCGGTATGGTTTCTTAAAAGAATCCGCCAAGCATCTGCAGAATGATAGGCTAGACGCTCTGCATCTTCCCTACGCAAGGAAACGATCATTGTCCAAATGTTTCCTTCGTGTCGGTTTAGCTTCTCCGATACTTTGGAAAGAACGACCTTCTCAAATTCATCGTTCGAAAATAGTCCGTGTGATGTTATTTTTTCAACACCTGGACGAGTTGCAATGTAGTCTGCATAGGTTGTATCTGAGAGCGTAATATGAGCGTTATCTTCAATCGCTCTTGAGATAAATTCCGAAGCATTTTGGCTATTAGGATTGGCAGTATAGTCTTCGTATTCCAGCATCTCTTTGCTATCGGGAAAATCCTTCAAAATCTTCGCAATCAAATCTTCTTGCTTTTTCGTTGGCGGAACAAAGATATCTGAATTTTTGCATTGTTCAACTCCTCCTCGAATTGCAATATATTTCGCATAGCCGCCTCGATTTTGATCACTCTTGGGTTTATAGAATCTAAACTTCGTTACAAGTTTTGCCATTGAATCGCTTCTTTCATTTTCATTACACCGTTCACTCGCTTAACCTCTTCGACACAGTGTCCTTCCAGGCGATCGAGATTGATCTGATCAATTCCTTCGTACGTTGCCAAAATATTCTTAATCATACTGAGTTCTACAGCCAATCGAAAGAGTTGTTTGTTCTGTCGATGATCGCTATCATCCAGCATTGCTTTCAACGTGGAAACGAAGGTAGTCGGAATATAATTCGGCATTTTTTCATTAGCAATATAACCACAATAAAAATGAATCGCCTTCTCCATAAACTCATTACAGGTAGTACAGTTATCTTCCTTATACCATCGTTTTACTTGTTCCATCGTTTCTTCGCTGATTCTAAAATTAAATCTTTGTTTCCCGTCGTGCGGATTCTTCATTTTTTCCGACATTCTTTTTCCCTTCTTTCACAATTTTTATTTTCCATCATAGCGAGTTTTCTCATCAAGCCATTCAAAAAGTCTGTCGCGAGGTATAATCGTTCTGCCTTGAATGATTTTCAACTTTGGAAAATTCTCCTCTCGTACAAGCTCATAAGCACTTGTGCGAGAAATCCCAAGCAAATTTGCCACGTCCATTACGGTAAGAAACATCGGAAGCTCTTCTTTACTTTTATAAATTGCTTGTTTCACTGCTTTCCCTTCCTTTTATCTTCATATTTTCCCATCGATTGTTTGAATTTAAGTCTTGCACTGGCTTCCCTTATTTGCTTTTCAAAATATGCTTGCTCAATCGGCTGAAGCGGTCGAAGGGTATATTGTAAGCTTCCATTATGCGGTCGACCATCACGTGTCGTTACCATTGTTCGCTCTGTGGAAATAAGACCTTTTTTCTCAAGTCGATCTACGTATTTTTTGACGGTATTATTGCTCATTCCTATTGCTTCTCCGATCGTAGCATAACTCGGATGGCATTGGAAAGTTTTTCTGTCTTCACAACACATAAGAAATGAATAAACCGCAATTTCTCCCGCATCAAGATCAAGGCGAAATATTGCTTTAGGCATTGGAAAGTATTCTCCGATACTGTCTCTTTGTTTTTGATAATTTTTCAAAAAATTTCTCCTTAATATTTATTCTTTGGAGATGCGAAGTCCTCAGCAGCATGAATACCGCGACTCTTTTCTTGGTAACTGAGATTCATTTCCCCGATAACGAATATCCATGTTCCAACTCGAAATAGAGGAACTCGCCCATCGGCGAGCCGTATCCCACGGAAGTATCATTATTTCATCAATCTCTGTCATCGCCTGCCGTACAATGCTGTTTTCTGTACGGTCCGACACAAGATGAATCGCTCGCCCGAGCTTTTAAAAGAAACCTCGAAGTCATGGCGCTCTTGCTCGGCGGCTTGTCCTCACGAACGAGATTGATTCTTCCTTCGCACTACCATTATTCAATTGTCAAGGAAACAAAATAGAGTCCCTCATTAAATAGGACAAAAATTTGTTATTTGAGCGGGAATCATGTTTAATATTTAATAAATTATATTTTTAATATACCTTAATTTGATATTGAATTACACAAATCAAATAAAGCCGTGCCATAATTTTGATGTTTAATAAACAAGGTTTTGAACTTGTTTCTGAATTTATTTAAAATATGTTGATTATTGTAACATTTTGTGATAAAATAAATCCAAAGAAAATAAAGGAAGGTCTGTTATGGAAAGAACCGCTAAACAAGAATATAAATCTTTTATTCAAAATTATTTGCTAAAATTATTAGGCATTAGTAAAGATAATAATATACAAAATAACGAAGATGGATATAAAGGACAACTGATTTCGCAAGAAAATGACTATATATTTTTCTCCACAAATACAGAGACTCCTTTCAAAATAAAATACACGCGTGTTTTATCCGAAGATAATCTAAATGTTGGAAAAAACATAATTCAAGCTTTTTTCAAAGTTGCTGAATTCAAAATGGATACAAAAGGAATTGCAAACACATATTACTCTGAAACTCAAAAGATAACCAATTATGAGCTGGCAATCCAAAAAGGTTTGTGCAATTGGATTGTTGGAAAAAATAACAATTCTATAGAACATCTTATTAAGATTCTAGAGAAATGGTCAGTTCAAACTTATGAAGGAAAAAAGGTAACACTCGGTTTCATAATTAATCCTTCTGCAACATCAACGTTTGGAAACGATCATGGATCCTTTAAAGATTTTTTAACAGATGATTTTGCTGCTGTTTTTACAGATTGTATTCAGTCAGTTATAGAATTGGATGACAACTGCGATTTTTGTAGATATCTTTCTATCACAGAAAATGATATTGTAGAATCCTATCAGCTCAGCAACTATTTGCCTATTAGATTTTCTAGTGTAATTCAAAAATATGTAACCGAAAATTGTGTAGGAATTTTCCTTCTAAACAATGGAGACATTATTCTATCCAAAAAAGGAGAAATACGGTTTGTAAAGAGGAATCTCTCTTGGCTTAATATGAGCTATGATGCATTTAAAAATGCTTTTGGAGAGTATTTGATAAATTACAATATTTCTGATTCGTTAATCGAAAGTATCTATGCTTCTACATTAGATGTTTCTTTTTCGCATACTGGTGGTATAATTTCTATAGTAAATGACGTATCTTACCTTACTAAATCAGAAAAAGATGGCTTTCCAATTCTTCACAAATGTGACTTTTTATTAGACCAAATTTCTTACGATTCACTCAAATCATACTTTAAAGATCAAAATGAAAATTATAACATCACTAACAACAAACATTTGACCTTAAGTGAAGGAGAAATTAATAAACGCATTTTAAAACGAAAAGCTTTGGATAAGTTGGTCAACAAAAAAACTTTCTGTAAAATTGATAGAAAACTTAGAAATGAACTAATATCACTAGACGGAGCCTGTATTTTAACCACAAAGGGAGACATTTGTTCATTTGGCGCAATAATAAAAAATGATAGCGGTTCTTCAGGCGGCGGTCGTGGTGCTGCTAGTAAAAAATTGTCTCGTTTTGGAATGGCAATAAAAATTTCCACAGATGGCTACATAGAACTGTATATAAATGGCGATTTAAAGTATGCAATAAAATAATTTTTTTGCATATAATAAAAATGTTGATGAAACCACTTGACAAATTATCTTTTTTGTGGTAAAATAAATCAACATTTATAAAGTTAATACCGTGATGTGTCATGCGTATTAGATTGAAATTTTTTAATTTCAAGCACGGCAAATGTTGAATTTGTCCAAAAGGTTTGAAGGCTGTATGCTTTTGAACCTTTTGTTTTTTATAAAATCATTATCCCTTATAATCTTTTTTGACTTCTGAGATGCAAATTTTGATGCGTAAGAAGTTGCTCGGCATTACAAAATCCACGGATATGTATCCTTGACATTTCCTTGGATTTATATTATAATAACTACGTTAATAAGATTTTTCACAGGAGTGACAGCAGAGCTTTCCGCGGCAACGATTTTCGGATGCTCTGTGCTTGACCACAGTTTTGACCATCTACAGCTTTGGACTACGTGGAAATAGTGCGAACGAGAGCACCCGAAATCAAGAAAAAATCGCTGCAGATTTGTTCGCGACGTCGATGCCACAGGTCCGAATCTTGTCACTCTGGCCAAAAAAGGAGATCCTTTCGAATCTCCTTTTTTCTTTGCTTTTCTTCGATTATCTCTCGTTTTCTCGTTTTTTTGTGTTCTCTTTTCTGCTTTGAGACGTTCTCGAAAATCTCGAACGGTTTTAAGAGTTTCATGTTTTTTTGTTTTTTATCTTATCAATAATCCATTTCATTAACATAACAACTCCGACAATCGCACCAACTTTTAACAAAGGAAGTGCATTCATTTCAAAATACTGAATAATATTCTCCATAACCATCGTGGCATATACAATGTCTTGGAGAATACCGTTGATTACGTCGAACTTGTTTATGTAGTTTACCTCACTACCACCATCAGTCATGCTGGAAAATTTAAAAAGAGGGATAACACAACCTCTCTTTTTTTCAAGAGATACGGGATTTTCATAGACGAGTAGCCTACTGTTTGCAAGCAAAAGTGTGCCAGGGCAAGTAACATCGAGATTAGCAATGGGAACTGCGATTACAATGCTATGGTTTCCCACCGTCTGCTTAGTACGGAAATACACGATGTAATTATATTCGGTCATCTCGTCGGAATTGATCTCCTTGTTTCTTTCCATGTTATAGTTGAAGATGAGTGTCTGTTCAGAGTTATACTCAAAACCATAAATGGTTTTATTGATGTAATTTTTATGTTTCATAATTTTTTCCTTTCTATCCCGAATATTTTTTGTGAGTTTGAGGATATACTTGATCAGGGTAGTCTCCTCGACTTTTCGGCTGCGCTGCCTTCATCACCTCGGGGCTCGTCCCTTTGGTGATTATATTTTAACATACTTATTGTAAAGAGTTCTACGGGTAAGCCGTTGTATTAATGTTGTCATATTGTTGAGATTGTTTAAGAATAATAAAGAAATCGTTGTGATGGCAAAAGCGAAGGGGTTGCCTTGCAAGGCAACCCCTTTTCTATTTTGAGAAGTAATATCCGACACTTCTCTTATTGTGTATATACTTTCGACCTGTTACAGTCGATAATTTGTTTCGAATTTTTGTAATATGGGATCTGATAGTTTCATCCCCACGATATTCATCACCCCAAACACAAATTTTAATCTGCTTGTAGGTGAGCGCCCGATCATAGTTACTGGCTAAACAGTATAGCAAATTAAATTCAGTCAAAGTAAGGTCAACTGCCTCGTCTCCAAATAAAACTTGCCAAGAATTTGGATCAATCGTCAGATCATCAAAACGCAACACATCAGCTTTATCAATACCAGCTTTCTTTTCTTTTTTTTTCATTTCCTCAGTTTTCTTCAAACCAAGAAGCTCGCTTTGATCAGGAGCTCTTATCTCTCTTGATCTTTTGCTAAACTCATCCGTACTAAGAGGAATGATCATAATATGAGCAAGCAAATGTCTTTGATATAAAATGTTGATAATTTTCTCGTAATGCGGTATACAACTTTCGTCAATAAAAACAAGGTTCAACGGAATCGTTAGCAGAATAGTTTCTGCCATATCAAAATTAGAAGCAAAGTAAATAACATTATATTTGTTGCGCAAAATCCAACAAATAGAATTTTCTTCTACCGTTCGCTCTGAATACATTAAAACACGCAATTTCTCCGTCATAGTTAGCTCCTCCTATGTTATAATATTAATTTTTCAGAATATAAATATTTTCTAACAAACAGCACAAATTGCATAGCTGTGGCAATAGCAGACAAATCAATATAAGCGCAAACAGAAACACTTGTCCTGCTATTAGATAGACTTGTGACGTCATTCGGTACGCACACCAAGCCCATAAGCTCGTCCTCACCCATAAGAGCATTGCATCTCTTGTCAGAGTCCGCGCCAAAAACTGAACGGTATGTAACGTCAAAACCGCTCGTATTCAATTTGCGCACAGACAATGCAGGCAAGGTTATGCTGTCGTTATCCTCCTTTTTCGAAAGTCTAACATCCTTCTTACCCATATTCGTAAAATATGCGTAAACAAGCACGTCGATCAAATAGTCTACTGTTATAATGTCTAACTTTCCGCCGAAATTCTTTTCAATAATTTCTTTTGCATACTTGACATAATTACGCATAACGAAGATGGAGAGATCTTTTTCAATCTGAATCATTGAAAAAATACTCTTGCGGCCGTTGTTTTCGATAAATTCGCAAATCATCGTGCCGAACAATCCCTCGTTATCGTAAATCATATTATCAGTTATATCATCATTATATGAAGCTGCCTTAATATTCGACACAATAATCGCACTCCTTTCCATAATATTCTACAAATTTTGCAGTTATTCAATGTTATTAGAAAATATAATAACTTTTACTACAATAATACATTATTAGATAATACAAAAATTAAATACAATTAATCTTAATTTAGTCAAGAATCAAAGTAAAACTATCCAATGTGGCAAAATATCTACTACTATTGCTATTATATTATAGCGCCAAAATTTGCTAAATGCAAGAGATAATTTGCACAAAAATTAATATCTCAATTTGTGGAGTTATTACACCCCCATCAACAAATGAAGGGGGCAAGCTTTTTGACTACGCAAGTGTAGGAGGACTAAAATTTTGAGCCTTTTCTCATTTTTACAACCCAATATACACAAAGAACTCCGTCTCTACTTGAGACGGAGTTTTCATATTCAAGGTTCGGTGCATTCGAAACTCGTTATAATATTGTATATACTCTCAAGGACCGCAACAAGCTCATCGGTCGAATCATACACGTGACGATAAAGGGCTTCTCTTTTTAACGTATGAAAGAAAGATTCACAAACCGAATTATCGTACGGACATCCGGGCAATGAAAAAGACTGCTTACAATTCAATTCCTGTAAATGAGAACGAAATACATACGATGTATATTGTGCGCCTTGATCACTATGGAAAAGAAGATTTTTGGGGCACTCCCTCCCCTCAAATGCTTTGTCAAATGCGTATAGTGTAAGTGTCGTGTTTATGGTATCGGAAATATTGTATGATAGAATCTTCCTCGAAAAAAGATCCATTACTACACAAACAAACGAATATTTCCCATTTACTTTTACGTAAGTAATATCACTGACCCACGACACATTCGGCGACTGAGGATTAAAATT
>JAGBRZ010000043.1 GCA_017632155.1 Clostridia bacterium | reverse complement strand
ACGAATATAGTGTTATTTTATATAACTGTGACATTAAAAAGGAGGAATAGATATGAAAAAAAGATTTCAATGGCCTGTTAACCCGCAGGCACATCCTGACAATATGGTCTGCTATAAGAACTGGAGATTTACCGTATTGACCGACAGTTTAATCCGCATGGAATACGATCCTAACTGCATTTTTGAGGATCGAGCCAGCCAGACTGCCTTTCATCGTGATTTCCCGAAGGTAGATTTTAAGGTAAGCCGGGATGATGGTTTTTCCCTGGAAACAGCTCAATTGCATGTGCGCTGCGGCAATACCCTGGATAGCTTGCAGGTTTCGCTCTGTAATTGGCCGCATATCTGGCACTACGGCGATGAGATCGAAACATTAGGCGGTACGACTTCCACACTCGACCGTGTCGACGGCAGGACAGGAATTGAGGACGGTGTCTGTTCACAGCGTGGCTTTGCCGTACTGGATGACAGTGAGCGTATGGTTTTAACTGACGGCTGGGTCGATGTTCGCCGTGAAGGCACTAAGGATTTCTATTTCTTCGGCTATAAACACGATTATATCAGCGCCGTACAGGACTTTTGCCGCCTGACCGGTGTACCGTCGCTTCTGCCTGCCTATGCGTTGGGCAACTGGTGGAGCCGCTACCACGCCTATACTCAGCAGGAATATCTGGAGCTGATGGAAAAATTCAAGAGGGAAGATGTTCCGTTCTCAGTTGCGGTAGTCGATATGGATTGGCACATTACGAAAATTCCCGACGGTCGAAGTGGCTGGACGGGTTACACCTGGAATAAGGAGCTGTTCCCCGATTACAAGCAATTCCTGAAGGATATTCACACATACAACCTGAAAACGGCACTCAACCTGCATCCGGCATTAGGTGTGCGCGATTTTGAAGCTATATATCCGCAGATGTGTCAGGCCCTTGGTCGCCCTGCTGATGGTACTCCCTGCAATTTAGATATTCTTGACCCGCGTTATATGGAAGCATACTTTGATGTTATCCATCATCCCTATGAAGAAGACGGCGTGGATTTCTGGTGGATGGATTGGCAACAAGGCAAGTCTTACTGGTGGATTCACGAGGGCAACGAAGACGGAAAGTTGCAGGATCCCCGAGAAATACTGGATCCGCTGTGGCAGTTAAATCATCTGCATATATTGGATATTCAGCGCGACGGGAAACGTCCCATGTTCTTCTCCCGCTACAGCGGTCCGGGCAGTCAGCGCTATCCCGTAGGGTTCTCGGGCGATACATCTATCACCTGGGAGTCGTTGGACTTTCAGCCCGAATTTACCTCCACCTCATCCAATATCGGTTATGTATGGTGGAGCCATGATATCGGTGGCCATCATTTCGGGTACCGTGACGATAACCTGACCGCCCGCTGGATGCAGTATGGCGTATTCTCACCCATCAACCGTTTGCATTCGACCTGCAATCCCTTTATCAATAAAGAGCCTTGGGATTACAATGCCGTAACGGAACGAGTGATGCGTGAATGTCTGAAATTACGTCATCAGCTGTTCCCCTATATTTACACCATGAATTATCGGACACATACCGAGTGTAAACCGTTGGTTATGCCAATGTATTATACCTATCCTGAATGCCGTTGCGCCTATGACGTGAAAAATCAGTATTGGTTTGGCGATCAGATGATTGTAGCACCTATTACCGAAAAGAATAACACAGGTTCTCAGATGGGACGTGTGAGAGCATGGCTTCCGCAGGGAATCTGGACTGATTTCTTTACAGGGCGCGTCTATGATGGTTTTGGGGGCCGTATGCTCGATCTGTATCGTAACGATTATTCTATTCCTGTTTTATGCAAAGCAGGCGCAATCATACCGATGCAGGCACACGTGGCACATGATAACCGCTTGGGCGGTGCAGAGAAGATGGAAATTCTGGTATTCCCGGGCGCGGATAACGAGTTTACTCTCTACGAGGATGCCGGTGACGGAAACGAGTATCTAAGCGGTGCGAGCGTTACCACAACCATGCGGCTGACCTATACCGATCAGAAGGCTTTATTTGAGATCAATCCTGCGCAGGGTGATTGCTCTTTGATTCCGTCGGTACGTCAGTATGCGGTGTGCTTGCGGGGCTTCGCTAAGCCGGATTCGGTCACGATTGAGGGTAAGAGGGTCGATTTTTATTTTGACCCGACCACCCATACCGTTCGCATAGAGCTGGAAACGCCCGTTAACCAAAAGGTTACGGTTTGCGTAACCGGTGCCGATTTACGCAATCGCAATACCGATGTGCTGGATCAGGCTGTGGAAATCCTCAAGCGCAGTCAGACAGGCATGGAGTTTAAGAATGCAGTGTATAAAAAATTGCTCGAGTACAACCCGATAACCGAGTACGAACTCTATATTAGTTCTCGTTCACCTGAAGAACGGGCAACAGTTGCTGCTGTTCTGGAATTATACTTATTGGAACGGGAAAATCTCCGGTAAGAAATAACACAACAAGTAAAAGACGACCATGCAAAAGCCATTGCATGGTCGTCTTTTGTAGTGAACTGATATATAATTAAATTACACGAAAAGCACGGCTTACAGTTGTAGATCGTACTTGTTTTTTGTTCAAATAATATTTTTATCCGTTTGTTTTTCTCGGATAATGCCTATTTGGTCATAACAGAAATTTTTATCGCATACAAAGCAAAATTCAAAAAACATACAACATGTTGTGGTTGATGTTTGTCGCTTCTGGATTATATGGTACCCCTTTTTTTGATCAATCGGATTTTTTTGCATCCCATTTTGGTGTATCCCGATATACCAAAATGCGTGGCATTGTGATCGGGCTCTCCGAGGGTTGACGGACTATGTCCGTTGCTATTATGTGTGAGGCATATATGTAACTGTAAAAAGTCACATATAATAAGCGACATTGAATAGGTAATGCTCATTTCCAACATAATCTTAAAAAAATCTCACTATAGCATAAAACATAACATTACACCCCTTTTGAAAATTAAAAGGCTGAGATATTAATCTCAACCTTTCATAAAATATTATGTAATTTACGATATGCTTGTAACTGAAAATTATGGGCTATATATAGCAAAAACCACTCTCTAAAAAGAGAGCGGTTCAGATGTTTTTATAAAATGTGGGGTAAAATTGGGGTACAAATTGCTATCCTAAACCCGCAAACCCTTTATTTATAAGGATTTATTTGTCTAAGCTCTTCATTGTGGGGAACCTCGACTCCCACAATTTATATCATACTGTATGTTACCATAACTTGCTATCACTATCAACGGAAATTTAGGATTTTACCCCTTTTTTACTATATTTTACTGTATTTTACGTTCCGATTGATGTAAGTTTTGATGTAAGCTTGGTAACATACATTTTATAGCTTTATGCCTCCTTAAAGAACCTATCAAGTCCCTCAAATTCTACTCTCTTCAACTCCTTTGTAACATCGGTATAAATATTAAGCGTTGTTGAAATATCCGTATGCCCGAGAGCATCCTGGATTACCTTAACATTAACACCGGCTTCACACATTCTCGTTGTGAAGGTGTGACGAAGAGAGTGACAACTGAAATGCGGCAGCAGCACCTTCGGGTTATCACTTTTAAGAAACTGCTCGTCATTACAGTCCCTTATGATTCTTTTGATAGCTTTATTAAGCGTACCCTGATGCTGAACATTACCGAATCGGTTAACAAATATAAAATCTGTGTATCCGTCTACCACTGCTTCGCATTTTATATCAAGAAGCTCCTGCACCTCTTTTTCCTTAACAAAAGCTTCTTTAACAAAATCAAGCATAGGCACCTGTCTGTTACTTGCGGCAGTTTTTGGTGTGTTTATGTTAAAGTAACACCCCTGCTTACTGTCTGCACTTCTGTGAGAGTAATATACCAGTGTGTGATTGACATCGATAATGCCGTTTTCCAAATCAATATCGCACCACCTTAACCCTGTCAATTCACCTACTCTGAGCCCTGTACCAAGCATTACAGCAAAGACAGAATACCAATGGCTATATATCCTACTGTTTTTCAGGAAATCAAGGAACAAATCCTGTTCTGCTCTTGTTAGCGCCAGTCTTTTTTCACTTTTTGCAAAGTATGATTGCTTAAGCTCCTTCAAAACCCTGTCTGAAGGATTGTTGCGTATATAATTATCATCAACCGCCATATCAAGCACCTGATGAAGAACAGTATGAACACCGTCTATGGTTGAAGCCTTGAGCCCCCTCTCATCTGCAAGATAAATATAATACCTTTTGATATCAGATTTCTTCAGCTTCGTCACCAATTTATCACCGATAACATGTCTTGTAAAGGTATCATACAAATAGACATAGTTCTGAAAGGTATTATCCTTAAGACCTCTTTTCAGGGTTTTCCATAAATCGAACATTTCATTGAGGGTTGTGTATCTTGCCTCAGTTTTAATACCGTCGCGTTT
>JAGBRZ010000042.1 GCA_017632155.1 Clostridia bacterium | reverse complement strand
CTGCGATTGCTTCAAAAAGCAGATGGAGCGATTCATCGAATTCGGCGAGGGCAAGGCTATTATGGTCAACAACGCAGATTGGCTTCTCGACCTCAACTACGTTGAAGTTCTCCGCGAGGTTGGCGCGTGCTTCTCTGTTAACAATATGCTCCGCGCAGAATGCTACAAGCAGAGAATGGAAAAGGGACTTTCCTTCCTTGAATTCAACTATATGATCATGCAGTCCTACGACTTCTACTATCTCTACCAGAAGTACGGCTGCAATATGCAGTTTGGCGGCAACGACCAGTGGTCGAATATGCTCGGTGGCACAGAGCTTATCAGACGTAAGCTTGGCAAGGACGCTCACGCAATGACCATCACCCTTCTCCTCAACTCCGAGGGCAAGAAGATGGGTAAGACCGCATCGGGCGCAGTTTGGCTTGATCCCGCAAAGACCACTCCCTACGATTTCTATCAGTATTGGAGAAACGTTGAGGACGCAGACGTTCTCAAGTGCATCCGTATGCTCACCTTCCTCCCGATGGAGCAGATCGAGGCTATGGATTCTTGGGAAGGCAGCCAGCTCAACACCGCAAAGGAGATCCTCGCATACGAGCTTACCAAGCTCGTTCACGGCGAAGAGGAAGCAAACAAGGCACAGGCAAGCGCGAAGGCACTCTTCGGCGCGGGCGCAGATGCCGACATTCCTACCGCTGATATCGCAGAGGCTGACCTCATCGACGGCGCAATCGACATTCTCTCGATCCTCGTCAAGGCAGGACTTGTACCTTCCAAATCCGAGGCACGCCGTGCAGTTGAGCAGGGCGGCGTAACCGTCGAGGGCGAAAAGCTCACCGATATCAAGGCAGTCTTCACCGCTGAAACCCTCAAGGGCGGCATTGTTGTACGCAGAGGTAAGAAGGCGTTTAAGAAGGTTGTTCTGAACTAAATATGATGAAGCACGGCAGTTTTTACGATTGCCGTGCTTTTTAGGTAAAAGGTTAAAGGGAAAAGGTAAAAGGTAAGGTAAATTTTCTCGCGTTGCTCGAAAATTTTCAATTACAAAAAGATCAAAAGTTCGATCAAACTTTTCAAAGTTTGCGGAGCACGAGGCAGAGCCTCGGACTAATGCGAAGGCTGAAGCCTTCGCTACTGTGCTTCAAAATGGCGAAGCTCCGCTTCGACATTTTGGACAGAGTCGATCATTCCCGAATGTAGGGAATGATCGCGCTCTGTCACCCCGCGCGCTAAAAGCGCGCAATACCGAATATAATTGTAATTATAATAAAACGAATGAACGCAGGACTCCCACAAGTGGGAGTCCTGCGTTCATTCCAAACATCCGGCGGGGCGCCGTCTGTTTGAAGCACATTTTGGGGCTTCGCCCCATACCCCACTTAAGGAACTTTTTTGAAAAAAGTTCCTTAAGAAACCTCAAAAACTTTTCGCTATTAGAGGTTGCGGATGTAATCTGCAAACACATCTGCCATGTGTTTACAAGCCTTTTCCGACATGTGTGTGCCGTCGGGCATACTTTCGGGGTTGAAGGGGTCAAGTTCGGGGTCGTCGTAGAAGTTGATCGGCTCGATGCCCTCGCTGCGGCTGACTGCCATAAATGCGTTATGGAAATCTATATGCTTCAGATCATCCTCACGTAGCTGCGGCTCCTTTTTCTTTCTCATCGAAGATGAAATGATCAGCTTCGACTCGGAGTAATCGCTCTTTATCAAGCGAATAACCGAGCGGAGTGCGCCGCAATAAGTATACGGATCGGTCGAATCAAGCTCACCGAGGGGAATGCAATGGTTGCAGTCGTTGCCGCCGCCCTGGACGATGATGATATCCGCACCGTGCTCCATCAGAGGTGCACGCTCGATATATGAGTCCTCTCTGCCCTCTTGCTTTGCGATGTTTGTGCCGCCTTTACCATAATTTCGAGTGGTACAGCGCAGGCGCAGACCCAGAAGGACGGGATAGTTGATCTCTTTTGTCTTAACGCCCTCGTTGTCGATCAGAATCTGAGTATTAGAAGCGCCGAGGCAGTTTATAATAATATTTTCGGTGTTCATATAAGAATACTTCCTTGTTTTTTCTTTAAGTATAGCACAGTTTTGGCGGTTTGTCAATACAAACGGTAAAGGACGGCTCGTGTGAGCCGTCCTTTTGAAGTTTAATTACTTTACAAACACGCCGTGGAAGCAGCCGGAGTCTGCAGCCATGGGGCCGAGGGTGGTATAAGTACCGTCAGCCTTGGTGCCGAAGATGTAGGAGCTTCCTTCAACGCTTGCAACAAAGGTCTTGAGGGTCTCATCGTAGGTGTATACGGTGGAAGCCGCAGCCTCGTACTTCGCGTTGGTGTAGTTGCCGCTCTTGACCATATTTACATAGGTCTTTGCGCCGTCAAGGGTGAAATAGAGGTAGAAACCGCCGGTGGTCTCCTCGACAAAAACGTCGATTGCGGCAGCCTTATCCTCGGTGGTGCCCATATAGTAGCCGTCCATCTTGCCGGTGATGTAGAGGGTCTTCTTTGCGTTGCCCTGAACGAAACCGAACTTGTATGCGGTGCCTGCAGCGGGCTTGGTAGCCTCAAGAGCTGCGGGAGTTGCAGGAGTTTCGGGCTGGGTGGGAGTCTGAACTGCATCTACTGCATCAAGAGTGCAGCCTGCATCGAACTCGATGGTGCCCTTGTAGTTCTTGATTGCGCCGGTAACGGTGATCTTGTCGCCAACCTTGAGGGCGTTTGCGCCGTCGCCCTTGAGGCGGTAGCACATAATGAGCTTATCGGTAAGATCGCCAACCTGAATGGTTACGGTGATGTTGCCGTACTGCTCGCTCCAAGCGGTATCAACCTTGGTGATAACACCGGTGAGGGTATAAGTACCCTCGAGAGCCTTGCCATCCTCGAGCTTATATGCATTCTCAACGATGGTCTCGGGAGCGATAACCTCGCCCATACCAACGAGGATGCAACCTGCGTCAAACTCAATGGTGCCCTTGTAGTTCTTGAGCTTACCTTCAACGGTGATAGCGTCGCCAACCTTGAGGTCCTTTGCGCCGTCGCCCTTGAGGCGGTAGCACATAATGAGCTTATCAGCCTTGTCGCCGATCTGGATGGTTACGGTGATGTTGTTATACTGATCGCTCCAAGCGGTGTCGATCTTGGTGATAACACCGTAGAGGCGGTAGGTTCCGTCAAGTGCGGAGCCGTCTGCGAGGGCGTATGCCATATCAACGATGTCAGCATAGCTCTTTGCGCCTGCATAAAGCTTGACCTCGATGGTCTTGGTTGCAGTTTCCTTGCCGCAGGTAAGGGTTGCGGTGAGCTTAACTACTTCGTCAGCCTTGGGAAGAGTTACAACGAGCTTGTCGCCGGTAACAACTGCAGCTGCGTTGTCGGACTTCCAGGTGATCTTAACGTCGGAGTAGTTTGCACCGGTCTGTGCGAGAGCATACTCGCCGTTGTTAGCGATGGAGGACTGGAAGGTGAGGTTATCAGCCTCGGTTGCAACCTTCTCTGCATCGGTCTTTTCAACCTTCTTGAAGTTTGCAAGAGCGTTTGCATCCGCAGGAATGAGATAGAAGTTGCCATTGTAAAGCTGGATGATACCGGTTACGTCAGCGGTGTTGCCGAAGTTTTCGGTATGAGCAGCCTTGAACGCTGTGATCTCGTCCTTAGTGATACAGTTGTTGGAGGAGGAGATACGGATGTAAGCTTCCTTATCAGCAAGCTTGAACTTGAAGTAGCCGTTTGCCTCTTCCTGAGTGGTGATCTCAACACCCTTGAGGGTTACGAGCATGGACTGCTTGCCTGCAAGAGCTTCTACGGAGAGGCTTTCTGCGCTCTTGTAGATCTCGGTGTAGTCGATGGGCTCAACCTTGGTGAGCTCGGAGTTTGTGATCTCAACGCTTGCGTTGATGATCTCATAAAGACCGTTGTAGGTATCCTTAACGCCGGTAACGATTACGGACATACCAACCTTAAGACCAAAATCAGCCTCGGGATCCTTGCCGTCAGCAAAGCCGTAAACATAGTAGCCGCCCTCACCCTTAACGTCCTGGATGTACATACCGTTGCCGGAAGATCCGTTAGTCTTGGAGAAAATACCGCTGATAACGCCGCTTACTACAAGCGAGGTGTCATCTGCAGCTGCTGCATACTCTGCATAGGACATAACAGCATAGGGAGGAACCTTGTGGTTGAAGGATGCGGAAACGCTGTTGCCATAATAATCGGTGATAGTTGCGGTAAGAGTGTAAGCTACCTCTGCGGTTGCCTTTTCGGGAACGTCGATAGTAACTGTAACGCCGTCTGCATTCTCAACGATATTGACGGGATCGGTGCCTGCGGTTACGTTAGCGGTCCAAACGACCTTGTACGGAACGCCGTCGATAGCAACGACAGAAACACGGGTAAAGTCAGCTGCGGTAACCTCAGCCTCCTTCTTGTACATCGCCTTGATGTAATCGATTGCATCCTGCTCCGGGTAACTCTGTACATCGGTTACCTCGCCTTCATTGCCGTTGCAGGCAACAAAAGAGGTGCAAAGGAGGGTGAGCATGAGAAGAATTGCTAAAAACTTTTTCATAATAGCTCCTTATTATTTGATCTTTAAATTAGTTAATAAATGTAATGTCATTTGCGGAGAAGACCTTGAGCTGATATTCTCCGTTATATACGTCAACAACGCCGCGCGCGTTGACCTTGCTTCCCGCGGGGAATGCGTCCGCCGTGATCGTTTTGCCGGCAGAGTCCTTAAGGACGATGGTGCGAAGAACGATCTCGGTGCCGTCCTCTGCCTCGCAAGTGAGGGTGAGAGCGCCGAAATTCGAGCTGTCCTCATTCTGCGTGGTGTAAACGCTCTTGATGGTAAGTCCCTTGAGCGAAGCCGAGCCGTGCATAGTGAGGAAGCCGCGGTCGAAGGTCTTTTCAACGATGCTCTCGTTTTCGCCTTCAACAACAGTAATATTGAGTGTAACCTTTTCACTCAGAAGCTCTTTGGCTCCAACCTCGGTGTATGCACCCTCGTGACCCTTGCTGATAAGCTTGATATTCGACTCATCATCGGGGCGCATTGCATTGTACTTGATATCGGAAATCTGATATGTTCCGCCGGTTTCATAATACTGAACCGAGCCGACAACGAGAATTCTGTTGCCAACGGTGAGTATCTCCTGACCGAAATAGTCAAGATTGAAGCCGTAGTAGACCTGAATACCGAAGTAAAGTCCGGTTTCTTCATCGTATTCTTCAACGTAAGCGGTGTTGCCCGAATTTCTTACAACAACGCCCTCGAAGCCGACTGTCTTATCCTTGTAGGACTCGATATTTGTCTTGAGCTCCTTGAGCGTGATCGGCATAGCCGCGCCGTAATAAAAGTCGGGGTCCTTTTCCTTGGAAAAAACGTAAAGCTTGTGAGTTACCGACTGATTAAGAATACTTACGCAGAGATCTGCATAGCTCAGCTCAGCAGAGCTTGAGGATACCGCAAGACCCGCCTGAAGAATTTCAAGGTTAAGGCAACGGTAATCGGTCATTTCCGCAGTCTTGTACCAAACCCAAACAAGGTATCTGTCGCCTGTCGAATCGGGATTCCAGCTTACTGTATCGGACTCAACGATGATGGAAGTTGCGGCGGAAAGAGCCGCTTTTGTATAATTCGATGCTTTTTTGCCCCAGGGCTCGATCTGACCCGTGGATTCGGGGGTATTAATACCAAGGTATCTTGCCTTGAGCACGCCGCCGGACACGATCGATGAGGGAACGTTAAAATGGGTGGTGTCACCGTCAACAAAGGTTTTGACGGTGGTTTCGGTGTAAGCTCTTCCCGAATTCGGGTTGAACTTGAGGGTAGCCACGTAATCAACGAGCTCGCCGAGCTCTGCAGCACCCTCGGTTGTCACTTCACTCTCCCCGCTCTCGCAGGCAACAAAAATGCCTGCAAGAAGAGCGAGAGCGAGAAGAAGAACTGTAAGTTTCTTCATTGATTTTTATTAGTCAGCTGCGTATTCGCACTCTGCAACAGCCTTTTCGAAGAGCTTCTTGAGAGTTGCGTCAATGTCCGCATCGGTGCTTACGAGAGCATCCTGCATAAGGGTACCAACCTGGTCACGAGCCTCGGAGGAGCCGTTGAACGCGGGAGATACGAAGTATGCATCGCTCTGTGCAAGAGCGAGCTTAACGCTCATTGCGGTGAGGTTGTTGAAGCCGTTTGCGGCATCAAGCCACTGCTGATATACGGGATTCGACTGAACCGACTTGATAACGGGAGCATAGCCCGATGTCATCGAGAAGGAAGCCTGGAATTCAACGTTGGTGGTGAGGAACTTAACAAAGAGCCAAGAAGCTACAACTTCCTGAGGATTGGTATCCTTGAAGATGCAGAGGGAGGGACCCTGAGAAATTACCTTGGGAGCTGCGGGATTTACCTGGGGAGGAGTTGCCATATCGGTCTCGAAGAGAGGAGTACCGTCAACCTGGGGAGGCTGCTGATAGCTTGCGCCACCGGTGGAACCGATAACCATGTAGCACTTCTGACCCTCGGTTGCGGTGAACAGACCGGAGGTGTAGGAGCCGTAGATCTCCTCGGTAGTTACGTAGCCCTTCTGGTACCACTCACGGAACATCTTAACGAAGCCGCGGTTGGTATCGTTGTCGAAAAGGAAGTGCTCATCCTCGTTGAGAGAGGTGTAGGGGGAAGCATACTGCTCACACATAGTGATGAACCAGTTAGCCTCGGAGTCATAGCCGAGAGGTACGCAATCGGGGTCGATAGCCTTGATCTGCTCGCATACCTTGCCCATCTCTTCCCAAGTGGTGGGAACCTTGAGACCGTTCTTCTCAAAGAAGGTCTTGTTGTAGTAGAGTGCCTCGGTGGACTTGGACATAGGAAGGGTGTACATAGTACCTGCCTCGTCGAATGCGGTACCCTCTGCATAATATCCGGGAACGAAGTCCGCGATCTGCTCTGCGGTGAAGCCGAGGAGGGAGGATGCGCCGGTAGCGTCGGGTACGGGAATGGTGCTTTCGATGAAGCTGTCAAGCGGAACTACTGCCTTTGCAACGTTGTAAAGAGCAACGTGGTCGGGATAGCAGTACGCGATGTTGGGCTGGTTGCCCGCGGTGAGAGCGGTCTTGATCTGATCGCGAACGCCGTCATAGTTACCCATCGAGGAATGCTCAATGGTGATGTTGGGGTAGAGCTTATTGAACTCGGGGATGTAGGAGTTAAGAACATCCTGAAGCTTCTGACCCATGGAGTGGTAGAAGGTGATTGTTACGGCACTTCCGTCGTAGCCCTCTGCGGGAACTTCGTATGCCACCTTGCCGGTGCTCTGCTCTCCGCCGTTCTCGCCACCGTTACAGCTAACCATTGCGGCTGCGCTGAAGACCATGGAAAGAACGAGAAGAAGCGAAATGATTCTCTTTTTCATTTTTCTGAGATCCTTTCAAATTGTAATATATTTTGTTAAGCGGAGTTGGCGTTCCGCATTTAACCTTGGTTAAATAGTTAACCCTTGATACCGCTTCTCGAAACGCCCTTCAT
The DNA here is from genome assembly GCA_017632155.1 of Clostridia bacterium. Next base: position 2,712 of record JAGBRZ010000042.1, on the reverse strand, counting down.
AATATACTTACGAAGGAAGATGAATACGAGGAAGAGGGGGATCGAAACGACGGTGACCGCCGCCATCTGAACGGGGATGTTAGCCTGTCCCGACATATCGGTGAAGGCATCGCGAAGACCGTTTGTGATGAGTCGGTAATCGTCGGTCGACGTAACAAGACGGGGCCAAACGTAGGAGTTCCACGCGCCCATCATCTTGAGAATGGTGATGGAAATGAGGTTCGGGAGCGACAGCGGGATCATAACCTTCCAAAGATACTTGAGGTCGGTCGTGCCGTCAACCTTGGCGGCAAGATAGAGCTCGTTGGGTATCTGCAGGAAGTTCTGGCGGAGCAGATAGATATAGAAAACGCTGACGAGGAAGGGCACGATGAGTACGGTGTACGAATCGAGCCATCCGAACTTGGTAACGGTTACGTAGTTTGTGATCGTGAAGAGCTCGCCGGGGATCATCATTGTTGCAAGCAGAGCCGCAAAGAGCGCGTTTTTGCCCTTGAACTCAAGTCTTGCAAAAGCAAACGCCGAAAGAACGGTTATGACGAGCGAGAGGATAGTCGAAACAACACCGACGTAAACGGTGTTCATAAAGAGCTTGCCGAGGTTTGCCGCGGTGAACGCCTCGCGATAGTTGAGCCACTGGAATCCCCTAGTCGGGTACAAAGTGGGAGTGGGGAAGCGGTATTCTTCGACAGTTTTAAGAGAGGAGATTATCATCCAATAGAAGGGGAAAACGATGATAAGCGCCATAATGCAAAGGAAAGCATAAAGAAGGAACTGAACGATGATCTTTGTGATCGTCTGCGATACCGTTACCTTCTGCATATCCTTTTCGTGCATAGTTGTCATAATCTTTTTATCAGCCATATCGCACCTCCATCAATAATGAGTCTTCTTTTTGCTGACGTACATATTGATCATCGTAACGACGAATATGATGGCAAAAAGAATGAGTGCGGCTGCGGATGCGCGGCCTTCCTGATTTCCGAGGGCGTCATAGATATAGCCGACCATTGTGTTGAGCGACTCACCGCCGACAGCCTGCATATCGTCACCGAAAATACCAACGATGCTCGAATATTCCTTGAATCCGCCGATAAAGCCGGTGATAACAACGTAGGCGATCATAGGAGAAAGGAGCGGAACGGTGATCTTGGTGAACACTCGCAGACGGGGAGTGGAGTCGATCTTCGCTGCGTCATAATACTGCTTGTTTACACTCTGCAGACCGCCGAGGAGGATGAGTATCTTGAAGGGGAGCGCATTCCATACGATATAGATAACGAGAACGGCAATGTTCTGCCAATATCCCGAGCCCGCGTTGATCCAGTTGATGGGATCCGCGCCGAAAACACTGAGGATGTTATTGATAATACCGTACGAGGGATTGGAGGTTCCGAAGCCGACGATGTTGAACATAGCCTCGAATACCATTCCGATAGCGATCGAATTGGTTACGTAGGGGAGGAAGAAGATGGTCTGCAGGAATCTCTGAAGCGGTTTGATAGCGTTCAGACATACTGCGATCACAAGAGCGAGGACTGTGGAGATCGGCACGGTGAGAACCGTCAGAAGCATAGTGTTCTTAAGGCAGTCAATAAATCCTTGGTACTTGATAACCTTTTCAAAATTCTTGATGCCAAAAGTATTGCCAAGCGTTCCGCCAAGCTCCTTCATTATGCTGTAATCTTCCCAGAAAGCCATGCGAAGGGTGTTGATTATCGGCCAAACGGTGAAGACGAGCAAAAGAGCAACTGCGGGAGCAAGGTAGATCCACGCCTTCCATTCCTCAAATCTGATCTTTTGAAGGAATTTTTTCATATCGGTCTACCTCAGATGCCTGTTTCGGGCGCAGTCTGGTCACCGAAATAAATTCTTTCCTCGGTTTCGGAATCAAAGATGAATACCTTGTGGGGCTTGAGGTCAAATTTGACGTTCTGTGCGGTTGCGGAGATCTTATAGTCCGCGTCAACAATGGAGCGGATGGTGGGGGTGAGCATAGCCTCGTTCTTCGAAACGATGCTTACGTCGCGTCCCATAACCTCGATGGAAGAAAGCTCGCAGGTCATTGCGCCGTTTTCCGCGGGGATGAAGCCCTCGGGTCTGATAGCAGCAAAAACATCACGGTCAGCAACGCCGGGAACGTCGAGAACAGCCTCACCGTTGATATAAAGCTTGCCGCCCTTGACGTTTGCCTTGAAAACGTTGATGGGAGGAGTTCCGAGGAACTTTGCGACAAAGAGGTTTACGGGGTTATCGTAAACAGTCTGCGGCTTGCCGATCTGCTGAACAACGCCGAGCTTCATAACAACGATCACGTCGGAGATGGACATAGCCTCCTCCTGGTCGTGGGTTACGAAGATGGTAGTGATGCCGGTTTCGCGCTGAATGCGGCGGATCTCTTCACGGGTCTGAAGACGCAGACGCGCGTCAAGGTTGGAAAGCGGCTCGTCGAGAAGAAGAACGCGGGGCATTTTTACAAGTGCGCGTGCAATCGCAACTCTCTGCTGCTGACCACCCGAAAGCTCGCTGGGCTTGCGGTCCATAAGATTGTCGATCTGAACAAGTCTTGCCGCCTCGAGAGCTCGCTCGAGCATAGTATTCTTGTCAAGCTTGTCCGCGCCCTTCAGGTTCTGGAGGGGGAAGAGGATGTTCTGCTTGACGGTCATGTGGGGGTAGAGTGCGTAGTTTTGGAACACCAGACCGACGCCTCTG
>JAGBRZ010000041.1 GCA_017632155.1 Clostridia bacterium | reverse complement strand
GTCTTGCAGAGCGCGCGGAGAGGCTCAACGGTTGCGCCTTCAGCGGTTGCGGCAGCAATGAAGCCCTCAAGAGCGACAAGGGTGTTCTCGACATCGGCAAGCTGATCCATAATCAGACCGTGGATGTCATTGTTTTTGTTTTTGTTAAGCATTTTATGCTCCTCCTTTTGATGTGTGTCCCCGCAGGACCCCCACGGAAACATACGGTTTCGTCATCGGTGAACGCCGATGCATTTTGGAAATTTTTATCCACTATTATTGTATAACAAAATTGTCGCTTTGTCAACACCTGTTTGCAAATTTCAATAATAATTGCCTAATTCTTTTTGTAATTACAACCCTGAGTTGCCCCCGCGGCAAACATAAGCTTATCTATATCATTAAGTATGGCTATCTTCCTCTTGCTGTATTCGGGAGCCAGAAGATCCTCGGCTATCCCGTCACCCGTCAGGCGGCAGATGACCGTATCCGGAGGAAGGAGCTTGAGTGCCTCAACTACGAGCGAAATATATATTTCCCTCTCAAGCGGGATATAATCTCCCCTCAAATATTCATCGCCGAGCGGAGTATCTTTTATAACGTGAAGCAGATGGATCTTGACCTGCTCGGGTGCGAGCTCTGCAACCTTTTTGACCGTATTCATCATATCTTCGTCACTCTCGCCCGGGAGGCCGAAGATTACGTGAACGCAGACCTCTGCCCTCGGGACAAGGCGGCGAAGACGCGAGTATCCTTCCTCAAAATCCGCCATTGTGTGACCTCTGCATATACGCCGAGCGGTGGTATCCGATGAGCTTTGAAGCCCAAGCTCAACCGTCAGCGGTATCTTCTCCGAAACCTCGCAAAGAAGCCGACAAACGTCCTCACCGAGGCAATCGGCGCGCGTAGCGATGCTTACGCCGCAGAGATTCGGGAAAGTCAGTATCTCCTCGTAAATACCCCTGAGAACGTCCACGGGCGCGTAGGTATTTGTGTGCGCCTGCAAGTAGGCTATGCACTTCTCCGTCGACCATTTTGACGAAAGCTTTGCCCTTCCCTCGTCATATTGCTCACGAAGTGAAAGCCCCACAGGCACACTGTCACCGCTTCCTCTGCCCGAGCAATAAATACACCCCGCGCCCGCGTCAATATTCGGGCAAGAAAGCCCCGCGTCAAGCGGAATCTTCGCAACTCTGCCGCCAAACTTACGCCGCATATAATACTCATAAGTCTGATAGCGCTTGTTCGAGTCGCTGTGAGGATATGGATTTGTATTTCTTTGTGTTTTTTTCATCTTGACCATCTTTATTCAAAAACTTATTGACAAATCGGGAGATTCGTGTTATAATAATAACGGAGAGCACCGATGACGGTTGCTTCCTATGATTTGGTTAAGAAATAACCGCCTCGAGTTGCAGCAAGAAGGCGGTTATTTCTTTTTATATATGTTGTTGATGTAATTTAACAGAACGAAAATCAGGCTGATTATCATCAGCACCTCTTCAAGTTCCAACTTCATCCACATCACCTCCCCTCTCGGGAAGGCAAAAAGAAATTTCATCTTCCCGCAAAGGGAAGCCACCGCCACCGTTTTGGTGTTCTCCGGATATCTTGCGATATCATAAATATTATATCATACTTTTATTGATTCGTCAATATTTAATATAATAAAAGGTAATTCAACCATAAGTAGAATTAAGAACAATAAACTCAACAATAATACTATTGCAAGTTGTGTTTTGCCGTGATATAATATAATCACAAGATAGCTATCTCAAAAAATCTTGGAGGATAGAATATGTTAGATCAAAAGATATTTGGCGAAAAGCTTCGCAATCATAGAAAAAAGCTTGGTATGACGCAAGAAGATGTTGCAGAAAAAGTGGGGGTTTCTCCGCAGGCAATTTCAAAATGGGAGGCAGGAGATTGTTTACCAGATTGTTTTAACTTAAAAGCCATTAGTGATGTTTATAAAATTTCGGCTGATGTTCTTCTTGAAACCGAATCGGACGGCAATATTGATGTGGTTGCAAACAAAATTGAACAACTGGGAACAGAATTTATTTGGGCAACAGCAAACTGTGATAGATACAATAACGATCCTCATCAAGAACTTGGGGAAGATCTTTGGAAAATGTGGAAAGGTATCTATTTCGCAGAAACTGGAAACCGAAAGATTCAAGAAGAAAGTAAGAAAAAAGGAAATCTTCATATTGTCGGATCATTTGGGCAAAAAATTTGGGACGAGGAAGGCGTAGCTTGCGTAATCAAGTCGTCGCTTATAAAAAAGCTATCCACATCGGATCAGAATACAATTAATATTATGACAGAGCTTTGTAGCGAAGATGGACAAAAGCTTATTCTTTCTTTATTCTGTGACCGTCCTACACCAAAACAGAAAATAATAGAAAAGACGAATATGGAGATTTCGCGCCTTAACGAACTCTTACTTATGTTCACGGAAAGCAACATTTTAGAATATGTTGCAGATCATCGTTCTCCTAACACCGGTTATTTGGTAAGTGGTCATTGCGGAATTGCTGCTTATATGATGCTAACAGCCATGTATGTGCTCAATAAAAAGAATTATACTATCACACAATTCCTTGTAAACTAATAGCTTTATCTTCACATTTGTCAACCGCCTTTTTATTTCGATAATATACTTTTTGAGCAAAGCGAGAAAAGTTACCTCACTTCTTCACTATTACTTCTTACATCTTATCTAACAAAAAGACCGCCGTAGCGGTCTTTTTGCTATTTAGTCACAAATCTTCTTACCAAGAAGCTTTTCGATCGCTGCGATTCTTGCGCAGAGGGTAAGAATATCCATAGTTACCTCGAGGTCATCGTTCGAGGGGTAGGTGGGAGCTATACGGATATTGGAATCATAGGGGTCGATTCCGTAAGGATATGTCGCACCTGCGGTGGTGAGATGTACGCCCGCGCCAAGGCAAAGATCATAGGTTCTCTTTGCGGTACCTTCCTTGAGATAGAGGCTGATAAAGTAGCCGCCCTTGGGATTCGTCCAATGCGCGATACCGGTATCCTTAAGATCTCTCTCGAGTGCCGAGATAACTATCTTGAACTTGGGACGGATGATCTCCGCAAGGTCACGCATGTGGCTGCGGATATTGTCGGCGTTGCCGTCAAAATAGCGCACGTGACGGATCTGGTTGATCTTGTCGAAACCGATGGTCTGAACGTTCATAATGGGCTTGATGAACTCAAGATTGTGCTCCGAAGCTGCAAAGATCGCAACGCCCGAGCCGGGGAAGGTGATCTTCGAGGTCGATGCAAAATAATACACCATATCCTCGTTACCTGTCTTGCGGCACTCCTCAAAGATATCAAGAAGCACGTCGCCGTTGTCATAAAGATCGTGAACCGCGTAAGCATTATCCCAGAAGATTCTGAAATCGGGTGCGGCAGGCTTCAGCGCAGCAAAGCGGCGAACGACCTCGTCGGAATAGGTAACTCCATCGGGATTCGAGTATTTAGGGCAGCACCAGATGCCCTTGATCGACTCATCCTCGGATACAAGCTTTTCAACCATATCCATATCGGGTCCATCCTCGTGAAGCGGAACCGAGATCATCTCGATGCCGAGCGACTGACAGATAGCAAAATGGCGGTCATAACCCGGTGCGGGGCAGAGGAACTTTACCTTATCAAGCTTCGCCCAGGGCTTCTTGACACCCGCAACACCGTAAAGCATACAGCGGACCATTGTATCGTACATAATATTGAGCGAGGAGTTACCCGCAACAATGATGTGCGACTCGGGCAGACCGAGGAGCTCTGCAAAAAGCTTTTTAGCCTCGGGTACGCCGTCGAGAAGACCATAGTTACGGTAGTCGAATCCGTCTGCGGAACGGCAGTCAGCGGATGAGTGAATACAGTAAAGCATTCCCTGCATCATATTAAGCTGTGCGCGTCCGGGCTTTCCGCGCGAGAGGTCAAGGTGATTGCCCTCGGCGCAGATCTTTTTATATTTTTCAAGGTAGCTTGAGCCAAGAGCTTCAAGCTCTGCGGTAGACATTTCTGAATAAAGCATAACGGCTTCCTTTCGTATTGTAGATTGCGATAAGCCGTTGATGCGGCTTATTTTGATTAGAAATCAGCGTTACCTGTGGTTCTGGGGAACGCCTCAACGTCACGGATGTTCGAAACACCGGTGACGTACATTATCATGCGCTCAAAGCCAAGGCCGTAGCCTGCGTGCTTTGTTCCGCCGTAACGGCGAAGATCGCAGTACCAAGAATAATCCTCGGGAGCGAGTCCGAAGCGGGTGATAGCCTCCTCGAGCTTGTCGAGTCGCTCCTCACGCTGAGAACCGCCAATGAGTTCTCCAACGCCTGGAACAAGCATATCCGCCGCGGCAACGGTCTTGCCGTCGTCATTCTGGCGCATATAGAACGCCTTGATGTCCTTCGGATAATCGGTGACGAATACGGGTTTCTTGAAGACCTGCTCGGTGAGGTATCTTTCGTGCTCGGTCTGAAGGTCGATGCCCCACTTAACGGGATAATCGAACTTCACGCCGCTCTCCTCAAGGAGCTTAACGGCATCGGTATAGGTGATGCGTCCAAAATCGTTGTCAACAAGGTTCTGGAGTCTTTCGATAAGACCCTTGTCGATAAACTTGTTGAAGAATTCAAGCTCTGCGGGGCACTCCTTCATAACGAACTTGACGATATACTTGACCATCGCCTCTGCGGTGTCCATATAGTCGTTAAGATCTGCGAAAGCCATTTCGGGCTCAACCATCCAAAACTCTGCGGCGTGGCGCTGAGTGTATGACTTCTCTGCACGGAAGGTGGGACCGAAGGTGTATACGTTAGCAAACGCCATCGCGAAGGTCTCAACGTTGAGCTGACCCGAAACGGTAAGTCCTGTCTTCTTACCGAAGAAGTCCTGCGAATAGTCGATCTCTCCATCGGGGGTCTTGGGGGGATTTGCAAGGTCGAGTGTGGTGACCTGGAACATCTCTCCCGCGCCCTCACAGTCGGAGCCCGTGATCAGAGGAGTGTGAACGTAAACGAAGCCTCTCTCAAAGAAGAAGCTGTGGATAGCGTAAGCAACTACCGAACGAACGCGGAACACAGCATTGAAGGTGTTCGCACGGGGACGGAGGTGCGCAATGGTACGAAGATACTCAAGCGAGTGGCGCTTCTTCTGAAGCGGGAAATCGGGAGCCGATGCACCCTCAAGCGCGATCTCGGTTGCCTTGAGCTCGAAGGGCTGGGGAGCCTCGGGAGTCAGCACGAGAATACCCTTGCAAACGAAGGATGCGCCGACGTTCTGCTTTACGATCTCCTTATAGTTATCGAGCTTTTCGCTCTCAACAACGATCTGAAGATTTGAGAAATAAGAGCCGTCGTTCAGCTCAATGAAGCCGAACACGTTGCTCGAACGGATAGTTCTTGCCCAACCTGCAACCGTGATCTCACAGTCGGCAAATTTTTCGGGTGCCGCAAAAATTTCTTTAATTGTGGTTCTTTCCATGGTGGTTTCCTTCCTTGTATAGGCAAAATGCGGCTTGCCTTTTCAAAAGTGCAATTTTTCATCGAAAAATTGCAGAATTTAACTTTCGTATAGCTAATATTATACCACAAAAGCTCGCATTTTGCAAGTATTATTTTAAAAATCGCAAATTTTATTCAATATTTTTGTCATTCGGACACATCTTTTGCCCAAAATCCTGCAAGTTCGGCTTGCAAAGCAGGCAAATCGGCTGCAAAGCGCATTCCTTCCCAATGAGGAGGATACAGCATTCGGTACTTTTCGTCCGCGTATCGGTCATCGATCAGCACGACCACGCCCCTGTCCTCGGGTCGGCGAATAACTCTTCCCGCCGCCTGCAGCACGGAATTCATACCGGGGTAGGTGTAGGAATAATCGTATCCGCACTCGGCGCGGTTTTCGAAATAATCGCGGATTATGTTCCGCTCCGCCGAAAGGCCGGGGAGACCTACACCAACGATCAGCGTGCCGATCAGTCTGCCACCCGGCAGATCAACGCCCTCCGAAAAGCTTCCGCCAAGGACGCAAAATCCCACGCGGAGCCGCCCGACGTCGTCCTCAAAAAACGAAAGGAACTCTTCCCTTTCCTGCCTTGTCATTCCGCTTCGCTGAATGGCTACGGGAACGTTCGGGTAGCGCGCCGTGAAGATATCCGAAACGCTTTGCATATATTTGTAAGACGGGAAATAAACGATGTAATTGCCCCGCCTTGCCGCAACCGTTGCAGCAATTGCACCCACGATCTTTTTGTATGACTTATCTCTGTCCTCAAACCGAGTGCTGAGCGACGTCAGCGCGTAGAGGCCGAGATTCTCGCGCGGGAATGGCGACGGGAGCGACACCGATCGGCTATCCTTGCCGCCGCCGAGAATATCCGAAAAGTAATCTGCGGGAGTAAGCGTTGCCGAGAAAAACACGGATGCGTAAGCCTCGGAAAGTGCCTCGTTAAGCCGTGCCGAGGGGTCAAGGCAATAAAGCTTGAGTGAAACTTCGTCGCCGATCCGCTCGATATAGGTTCGATACCTCTCGTCAAAATTATCCGCCGCGTTCTGCCATTTTTTGCAGATGCCGCGAAATCTCGACGCCGCACCCGCAAGCGGCGGATCGGTTCTGTGAGTGAAATAGAACAGCTCTGCTCTCTCAAGCGCGCGCGCAACCGCGTCGTCAAGCTCGGGGAGCGGATTCAGATTGAAATAATAACCGCACCGCACGCCGTCATGCTCGGTCATATTCTCCTCGCAAAGCTCTCCCGCGCGGCATATCGCCTCGTCGAGCGCATCAAGTGCGGAGGTCAGTAAATTATCGCCCGAAACTGCAGGGCGCAAAGCCTCAATATCCTTACGTGTCAAAGTTGCGGAGAAGATATCCCTTGCGCGTTCGGGGAGATTGTGCGCCTCGTCGATGAGAAAAACGTTCTTGCCGCCGCAGTATGCGTCCTCCGCAAAATATCTGCGGAGTTTGACGGCGGGGTCGAAGGCGTAGTTGTAATCGCAGATAATAATATCGCAGTATTCCGAAAGGTCTAGCGAAAGCTCGTAGGGGCAAACGCTATGCTTTGCCGCCGCCTGCGAGATCGCACCGGCGGGGTAGCCCCTATAATTGAGCGTCAGCGACTCAAGAGCCACCGCCCGTCTGTCATAATACCCCTTCGCAAGCGGGCAATGCTCGGGGTCGCAGATGAAATCGGGGCCGATCTTGCGCGGACATATCTGCTCCTTCGCGGTCAGAACCATCGTCCGAAGCCCCGCGCCCGCACCCGCAAGCCTTCCCGCGGCGGCATAAGCCTCGCGACGTGTGCTTGCTTTGGCTGTAAGATAAAAGATTCTTCGAATGTCCGCCTGGCCCATTGCCCTTGCCGCGCCGTAAAGCACCGAAACAGTCTTGCCGATGCCCGTCGGAGCCTGGGCGAAGAGTCTTTTCCCACCTTTGACCGCAGATGCGACCGATGAGATCAGCTCGCGCTGACCGTCACGCAGACTCGGATGCGGGAATTTCAGCTTTGAAAGCTCGGGGTGGACCTTGCATAGCGAATCCGCCTCATTATACGCAAGCGGCGCGACACTCGTCAGAAGCCCGTGGAGCGCGATGCGGAGCTCATCGACAGTATACGTCCTATCCGAATTTTTGACCTTTTCACCGTCGGGGGTTGCAATGACGAGCCGAGCCGTCACCTTTTTTGAATCCTGCGACAGGGCATAAAGCGCGGCATAGACAGTCACCTGCGCACGCCCAAGCCTCGAGGATGCTCTCTCGAAGGCGGAATGCGTCACAGTCTTAAACTCCAACACAACGGGCACATTGCCTTCTATAACCCCGTCTGCGCGCCCCGAAACACGATAAGTGAGGCTTCCACTTTCAATATCTGCGGAAAGCGGATATTCCGCGCGAAATCCCGCGCCTTGCGATTCGGCAAGGAGCTTATGAAGCGCCCTTCCCTCCTCCGAGGTCGGCGAATCCGATGCCCCGCCAAGACTACCGCCTTGCGCCGCACGTTCGGCAAGCTCGCGAACCGAAATCAAAACCATATTCAATTCACGGTCAAAACGCACTCGCCCGCCCCCTTTTTTATGTGAGCATGTAATATCTCATATCATTATATATTATAGCATATTTTTTTCATAATGTAAATAAGATTAAAGCTTAAAAATATTATATACCAAACAACGCGAACCGTTTCGTCATTTTAAAACGGTTCGCGTTGTTTATATGTTTTTAAATCCACGCGCCGTCTTTCATTTGAAGGACGGCGTCAGCTTGTTCGGCGACGGCGGGGTCGTGAGTGACTATAATGACGGTGCAGCCGTCATCGTGGGCGAGTGAGCAGAGGATCTTGACTATGTTGGCGGTGTTGGTAGAATCAAGGTTGCCCGTCGGCTCGTCGGCGAGGATGATCTTGCATCCCTGTGCGAGAGTGCGCGCGATTGCCACACGCTGTTGCTCGCCGCCCGAGAGGTGGGCGGGGAGGCGATTATCGTAGTTTGCTGAAAGCTCGACCCTCTCGCGGACCTTTGTTGCCAATTCGGTCGCCTTCTTCTTCGACATTCTCCTCAGATCAAGCGGGTAGCGGATGTTCTCCTGCACGGTCAGAAGCGGGAAGAGGTTGTAATTCTGATAGATAACGCTGACGGCATCGCGGCGCAGGCGGTTGCGGTTCCAATTCTTTGTGGATTTGCCGTCGATGATGACCTCACCCTCGGTGGGAACGTCGAGTCCCGCCATAAGCGAAAGAAGGGTTGTTTTTCCCGATCCCGACTTGCCGATGATGGCATAGCACTTTCCGGGCTCGAAATCATAGGACACGCCGTCCACCGCGCGAACGGTCTGGTATTTTCCTCTATAACTGTAGGATACGTTTTTCAGTGAAATACTCATTGATTCTCCTCCTTGTCGGTTTTGATAGATTTTTTGCTCATAAGTATCGCGATCGCGAAAGTGAGCGCAACGAGGTAGATCAGCGCGAAGATCGACAGCTTGACTATGGGTTTCCATAAGAAGTATGCACCGCCGAGGATTATTCCGATAAGCACGCACGTCATTTGTTCGATCATAAGGCGAGCACATACCCGTATCTTCGATTCGCCGAACTTGCGCATAAGTGCTTCATCGCGCTTGCGGCTGCATATCGCAAGACATGCTATCACTAAGCTCATAACCGCGGCAACCGCGAGGATTATTTGCGTGACACGGCGGGTGTACTCTATACTTTCTTCAAGGGAGATGTACATCTCCTTCAGATGCTCGTCATCAATATCCAACGCCCTATCATAATATTCATTATACCATGTATTCGCATAACTGCCCCATTTTTTCAGTTCAGCATCCGGATCAGCCTCGGTCAGGCAGAAGCTCATTTTTTCGCGGAATTCATCGAGGCGGCTGTTGTCCGCAAGCGTCATACTCATTGCATCAATACCTACCGTCACATCAAGCTCGCTGCACACCTGATCAAAAACGGGGAGCGAGCAATAAATGCCTTTGTAATCCTTGCCTTTATGTGTTCCCGCGATTTTGAGTGTGCATCGGTATTCGCGGTACTCAACCTCGTCACGCACAGGTTGGCCGTCAACGTAGGTTATTTTCTTAGAGCTGATTTTGAAATAGATCTCAGCCTCGCCGTTGCCGTTATCGTAACGGTCAATCTTGTCCTCGGGAATGAGGCAAAGCAGCTCGTCGCCGTCAAAAATGCTCTCGTCGTATCCCTCATACCACACGATCTCACAGCCGCGGGCGGGATCGAGCTCGGGTACGCAGGACATCGAGGTGATGCCGATCAGATTGGAATCGCTGCAATCCCTGCCGTTGACTTCGGTCATCTCATAAGCCTTTTTGATCTGAACATTTTTTACGTATTCGCTCAGAGAGAGCTCGATCGGCTCGGTCTCATTCATTATCTCTTCGACAGCCTCGCGGTTATACTCGGGATCCTCCACGCCGGAGACGTCATAAAACCTTACAGGCTCTTCCGAAGTAAACAAGTCAAAGATCCAGCCGTATACCGAGAAAAAGTCCGTATCCCACTTGATACTACCGTCGACGTAGTTGGCGTACCCCCGAAAATTTCCCCATGGATCAGTTACGGTCAAGGTGATCGGTGAGGTCAGGCACGCCTCTTCATAATTGCGTTTTTTGACCTCGATCGATGCGTGTAAATAACAGATCGATGTCGTAACGATCGCGGAAAACAACAGCAGTGCAACGCCGGAAATATACGCGTAATGCAAGGGCTTCAGCGCTTTGTTCTTTTTCTTATTCTTCAAGAATATTACAAGAAGTCCTACCGAAATTCCCGCGATGATGACCGCAATGACGGCGATACCTATCTTTACTATGGTCTTGAGCACTCCAACCACACCTGTCACGTCGGGCAGCGCAAGCAAAGCCTCGTCATCGATAGCCAAGCCCAAAGGATAAACGTCGTGATAACGGAAGATATTCTGCCATTCTACGTAATATCCCCAAGGGATATCCTCGTTTTCAGGTGCGGGCTCAAGGAAGCACAGACTCATTTTTTCGCGGAACTCCTCAAGACGGCTGTTGTCCGCAAGCGTTGCGCTCAGTGAAAGAACTAGCGGTGTTGATTCAAGCTCGCTGCACGCCTTTTCAACGATGTCAAGCGGACAGTAGATGCTGTTCCAGTCGCCGCCGGTATAGGTTCCCGCGATCTTCAGCGTATACGGACATTCACGTTCTTCTTTTTCCTTTACAAGCTCGCCGTCTACGTATTGGTGTGACATGGCTGTGTAATAAAAGCTCACAACAGCCTCACCGTTTCCGTTGTCATACTCTTCGAGCTTGCTCGCCGGGATGAGGCAATAGAGCCCATTGCTTGCAAAAATACTCTCGTCATATCCGTCAAACCAGGTGATCTCGCTTTCCCAATCCGAAGCGAACAGCGGAACGCAGTCAAGCGAGGTAATACCATATGCATAATAGTATTCACGGATCGAGAAGCTATAGTCGCCGACCTTGTTTATCTGCTCCGATACCATAAGCTGAACGTCTTTTACGTATTCCGCGAAGGAAAGCTCCGCAGAAGGTTCGTCTTTTCGTAGTTTGTTTGCCTCTGACAGATCTTTCGCCTCTGATACGTCGTAGAACTTAACGGGCTCTCGCTCGGTAAAAATTTGATAAACCCAATTTGGAATCGAAAGCTCCCTCTCATACACCGTTCCGTCCTTCAGAATCTCGGTTTCGAGCTCGCCCGTGGGTGTCGTCACGGTCACGGTAACTTGTGCCGCGGCGAAAGCCTCCTTGTATTGCCTCAATTTTTTCTCTGCCGTTGCATGCAAAGCGTAAACGGCAACGGCGATGACCGCACAGATCAGCAGGGGGATCAGGATGCACTTCAAATGAATTTTTGCTTTTGGATTCATTCACTTACTTCCTTTCATTTGTCATTCGGCTTTCAACTTTCTCTTATTCGTCAAAAAGATAACAAGACATCCTACAGGAATTGCAGCGATAATGACCGCCATGGCGATGATGCCTGCCTTGACGATGTCCTCAAGCATTGCAGCTTCGTCTTTCACATTGGACAGTTCGATCAAAGCCTCGTCGTCGATATCCAAGGCAAAAGGGTAATATTTGTGCTGAAGCATGTGATCATCCCGAATTGCAATATGATGTCCCCAAGGGATACGCTCATTTTCGGGCGAAGGTTCAAGGAAGCAAATGCTCATTTTTTCGCGGAATTCGTCAAGACGACTATTGTCAACAAACTTCGCGCTCAGATAATGATAGTACGGGTCCGCTCCAAGCTCGCCGGACGCCTTTTTAATAATTGTAAGCGGACAGTAGATACTGTTCAGGTCGCCGCCCGTATAGGTTCCCACGATCTTCATCGTGTAGGAACATTCGAGATCTATTTTTTCCTGCACGATCTTACCGTCTTCGAATGAATAATTAAAAGACATGTTATAAAAGGTCACAACAGCCTCGCCGTTTCCATTATCATACTCTTCGAGCTTGGTATCCGGAACGAGGCAATAGAGTCCGTCACCCTCAAAAATACTTTCGTCATATCCTTCATACCAGGTGATCTCACATTCCTCCGAAGCAAGCATCGGATCGCAGTCAATAGAGGTAATGCCACAAGCATAATATCGGTCATCACTTCCATAGCTATAGCCACTGACATTGTTTATCTCTTGCGACATCATAATTCGAACGTCTTTGACGTATTCAGCCAAGGAAAGCTCCGTGGGGATCGTTTCTTTTAGCAAATTATGTTCCGCTCTTAAATCATCTCCTGCAGCGGTAAGGTCGTAAAACTTAACGGGTTCCTGATTGGTAAACAATTTATAAACCCACTCGTACGTTTCGAACTTTTCATCTTCTTTGTACTCGCCCGTGGCCGTCGTCACGGTCACGGCGACCTGTGCCGCGGCGAAACCCTCCTCATATTGCTTCATTTTTTCCTCTGCCGATGTGTGCATGGAGTAAACGCCAACGGCAATGACTGCACAAAGCAACACGGATATAAGGATATATATCAAATATTTCTTTTTCATTGCTTATTCATCCTCCTTAATGGTTGCAAGAAGATTCTTGCTCAGGAATATCGCAAGCGCGACGCTGAGGCCGACGTAATAAACAACAGCAAATATCAAAAGCTGACCGATCGGATTCCACAGATTATATGCACCACCGAAAGCTATACCGACGATGGCGCACGCCATTTGCTCAAGTGCAAAATTGAAGTAGACCTCGCGATTCGATTCTCCGACGGTGCGCATCAGCGTGATCTCTCGCTTTCTTGAGCGAATGATGAGGAATCCCGTCAGGAAGCCCGCGCCCGCAGAAAGAATAAAGACGATAACGGACGCGAATTTATTCAGGAATATGCTGTTTTTCATATTGGATTCCAGCGTTCGCAGGAGGGAATCCTCGATATCCAATGCGTAGAGATAATATTTGGAATAAGCCTCTTCCCCCTCCCAGGGAGTCTGCTCGCCCGTGGGATTCGGCTCGGCAAACCATTTTGCCCTCGCCTCGCGCAGCTTGTCGATATCCAAGCTGTTTGTAAGCGTGGCGCCAAGATAACTGACGCAAGTCTCCTTCGCGATCTCGATCATATCAAGCAACGACACCATCGTTTTATAGGGGCAATAAACGGTCTCGTTGCCCTCGTCTGTATAGCGTCCCACGACCGTAAACTTTGCGGTGTGCTGAACGTAGCTACGATTTATCTCTGTTTTATTGCCGTCAATTACAAAATCAAGCTTGTCTTTTCCCGTGAAGGTTACCTCGATCTCGTCTCCGCCCTTGAAATCTTCGGGCACGAGGCAAACTAATTCCTTCGTGGCAAATATGCTTTCATCGTATCCCTCATACCAGCGAACTCTTGAGCCGCGCGAGGGTGAAAGCTCCTCCGCCGCGCCGATAGACGTGATCCCGCTGAAGGGCGTGGTGGGCACGGCTTCTTTGTCTTCCTCCGGAATTACGCCCTTGTAATCCACGCGAACGAACAGCTCCCTTGAAAGCTTGTTGAAATCCCCGTCGTTCAAGAGGAATTCGTTCATAGCCCACTTTGCGATCCCGGTTTTGCCTTCAAATTTGCTGCCGTCAAGCTCGGTGATCTTGAAGTGAACGGGGATCGAATTGCAGGTCTGCTCGAAGCTGAGGCGCTCCTCTTCAAGCGAGTGCTGAAGATGGCAAAGAGACACCGAAAGCACAGCGGCAAGCAGGCAGACGGCAATGCAGGGGAGCGGTTGTCTTTTTATTCGTCTTATGATCTTTTTTATCATGATTACCTCCTTGCCGACATTTTCTTGGGGGTGGCTACGTACAGGGACACAAGAACGTCAAGCAGCAGCACAAATAAGAACTGCGCGATAACTATGGCGCCGAGGGTTCCCGGCTCGATAAAGAGCTCGGTCACGGCGCCCGCAGACGTCTTGAGCGCACTCACGGCAAATCTCCACAAAAGCGTGCCCAAGAAGCTTCCGAAGACAGTCGACAGCGTGATAATCGACATTGAGGCGGTGATAATAAAGCAAACTCTCTTCGGGTATGACACTCCAAGTGATTCCATAGTTCTTACCGACTTTGAATACGATCCGGGATAAAGCATCAAGAACATCAAGATGATGACCGCATATATCGTGCATCCGATAGCGAGCACCTGAACTGCCATATTTTCATAATTGAAGAAGTTTTTCATAATGAGCGAGTAGCCGCGGTCGAAATAGTGGAAGCGGTCGTTGAAGCCGTCCTCTTCAGCCAGGCGGCGGAACTCCTCGAGCTTGCCGTTGTGAACGACGGGAGTCATATAGAGGATGCTTTCGTTGCGGTCGAGCTCGGTCGCTGTCGAACCGTTCGGGATAAAGATCGTATTGGGAGAGAATGAATATTCATTTTCGCTTACGTCGGGCCAGAGCAGCTCGCCGCGCCAAAGTCCGACGATGGTATATTCCTCCGTCTCGGTAAAGGGAGTCGTTTTATAGTAGAAGCCGGCGTTCGGAGCAAGATAATCGCCCCAGCCCGAGGGCTTCTTATCATACGGAATGACGTTGTCATTATGATAAAAGTTCATCGTAACCTTGTCGCCGACCTCAAGTCCGTTTTCGGCGGCAAGAGCCTCGTGCATTATGCAAACGCGGCTGCCATCCTCAAGCTCCGCGGACGTGAAGGATCTGCCCGATGTTATCACCGAATCGCCGCGAACAAAGTCGATCAGATATCCGAGGTGGTCGACGCCGATGGTGAGGAAGCAGTTGTTGTTGATCTTGTCCCTCTCGAGCGCCGCCTTCCATTCGGCCCCCGCCGAGGAATTCAAAAATTCCTCTACGGAGCCTTCAAGGAGGGCGAACGTGGGGATCTTGTAGATCTCGGTGTATTCATCTGCGGTGCAAGCAACGTAGTCCTCTCCATCAAAATACGTATACTCCGTGATGTACCGCACCTCTTTCACCGGACCGCCCTCACGATCGCGGATAAATTCATAATTCACCTGGCTGATCGGATTGCCGAGAGTCAATGTAGCTGTGTTGATGGCCTTATATTGGCTCTGTGAAAGATACACCTTCGCTCCGTCATCCATATCGATCCGTGCATAAGGAAGCACGACCTTGCCGTTCACGAGATGAGTTTCACCCGAAGCAAGGTATTTTTTCTCGTATTCAACCTTATCCGCGTCCGTCATAATATGAATTTTCGACAGATCAAATTTATCTATCTCTGCCGTGACGTGCGTTATCAATCCATACCTCTCGACGGTACATTCAGACTCGCCGGTCTTAAGCTGACTGCGAAGCTGCCAATCCTTGTCGCGGTAATCCATACCGTAAACGATGTATTGCTCGCCCTTCTTCAATTTCGAAATGGCGGTCATATCCTTATTTCGCGCGGTGGGAGAGGAAAACGTGAGCTTGATGGTTCTGCCGGTCGGATCCTCGAAGCCCTCCTCGAGCGAGATCACCTCGTTTATCGTGCCGACGATCTCAACGGTGTAGGCATACGTCAGCTTAGAGGTTTTGTAATTCTCCTCTCTCCATTGCATATATTCCTCATGAGTGGCAAAATCCTCAAGCGTCAGATCCTCGCTTGTGGTGTAGGTCCTTGATTTTTCCACAGCACCGCCGACGCTGTCAATTGTGATAACGAACATAGCAGAGGAATAGGGTCTGCCGTGGGGCCAGGGGCGCACGGTCGTGGGACCGGTGGTGCCGGTATCGTAAAAAACTCCGTCCTCGGGGTCCGAATAATTCAAGGTCTTCATCCCCGGGATATATGAGGAGAGGAATCCCTGCTCTGATATCATCTTTATAACGTCGGGGTGCTCCTCGGCGGTCTTATTAAGCCAGAACAGTACGTCATCCGGCACGGTATAAGTGTTTGTGAGCATCGCGACGGTTGTGAACTCATGGTTCATCTTTTGCTGTGTCATCCGCACCGCAAAAGCCTGGCCGACGCTGACGCATAGTATGGAAACCGCCAGCGTGACCAGTATGATCCCCGTGACGGTCTTTAGGGGTTGTCTGAATAAATGCCGTAAATTTTTCATTGTATCAACCTCGCTTTCATATATACTATATCACACAAAGAAAAAAATTTCAATACTTTATCGTAACTGCAACATTTTCAGCGTAACTGCATCATTTTGGGCAAAAAAACAGTGAGAAATCGAAGTTTCCCACTGTTTTTGTCATTATTCAATTTCCGCGACGAAGCTGAACCAGCCTTCGCTATAATCAAAAGAATATTCCGCGCCGAGGCCGTCGAGGGTGTAGCACACACTCATCAGACCAAAGCCGTGGCTGAGAGAATCCTGCTTTGAGGTGGCTATCTTGCCGTCCGTTATCCTTACGGGATTCGACGTATTGCGTATCGAGATGTAAAGCCCTTCATCGTAAAGAATACTGCAAAAGATCTCGCGGTAGCCATCGATGCGTCGGCAAGCCTCGATGGCGTTATCCCAAAGGTTGGTAAGCACCACGACAAGTGAATCGGAAGGTATATCAATCTCCGAAAGATCGTTCACCTGAATCTGCACCTTGATGTCGTTTTCCCTCGCCATCTGATATTTCTGGTTAAGAATAACGTCCACCACGGGATGGCGCGAATTGACGCCCATAACGTGCATCGAGCGGTTCTTTTTGAGCTTGTCAAGATAATCGCAAGCCGCAGCGGTCTCATCTTGCTTCAAAAGGTCGCCAAGCACCTGCAGGTGATGCTCAAATTCGTGCGTACTCTTTCTTTGCATACGGTAGTTCTGCTCGAGCGCGTTCATGCTTTCTTTTTGCAACTCCATGTGCTGCTTGAGCAGCAACGCCTCGCTGTCGGCTTCCCTATGTCCGATGCCGGTGAATCTGAGCTTTCGAAGAATCCAAGCCAGCACGATCGGAAGCACCTTTCCCGCCCCAAGGATCAGGAAATACGCGATCCCTTTGATATTTGCGGCGAAATGCAGAAACGCGCTGTCGATGATAAAGGAAATGACAAACGCGGCAGTAAGCAATCCGAGGCTACGCACGCTGCTTTCGCCGTTTTCACCGTTCTCGCCGTATACGACAATAAGAAGAATGACAGACATCAAGATGTATACTATGTAACCGTAAATTCCGGGGAGGTCAAACAAGCCGAAGATCGCCGTTATCAGCCAGGCGAGCACATGCCAGAATACGTTATCACTCCCCCATTGCTTGGGTTCAAGAAACGAGGAGAAAAGCAGCCAGATAAAACATATCTGCAAAGCCGTAAAGATGGGAACAAAAACAAATTGCATTATCTGAATCCCTTCCACAGCATATATTTTTGCTTTTGCGCGGAATAATTGCGTGCGCTTGCGGACAGAACGGTGCCGTCGGTCAGGATGCACTCGCGACTGCGGTATTTCCCGATATAGCGCATATTCACGAGGTAGCTGTTGTGAATTCGCAAGAATCCACACTTTTCAAGCTGCTCTTCAAGGCTCGAAAGCGAGGCGTTGAGAGAATGCGTACCTTCTTTTCTGTGAACGAGGACCTCGTGATCGGTGACTTCCATATATGAAACGTCATCAATCGGAAATTCTATGACAGAATCGCCGTCGGATATGCTGAAAATCTCTCGGCTTTCCGCCATTTGCTCGATCGCCTGCAGAATGTAGCGCTCAAGCACGTCATTACGGTCACGCTTGAGTATGTACCTGAACGCCTGAACCTCGTAGCCTGCGGGGGCGTAGTCGATAAAGTTCGTCACAAAGAAAAGCACAGCTTTCTTGTTCACCCCGCGCAGACGGCGCGCGATGTCGATGCCGTTGTAATCCTCGCCCTCAAAGTCGATGTCGAGAAACACCATATCACAGGATGCAAACATACCGTCGGGAATATATTCGGCACTGTTGAAGGTCGTCAGCTCCGCCTTC
>JAGBRZ010000040.1 GCA_017632155.1 Clostridia bacterium | reverse complement strand
TCAGTGGTTAGTGGTCAGTGGACAGAAAGATGCGAATGATATTTAATTCGGATATTTGCAATCTATCGTACTGTCAAGTAATTTAATATAACAAAGAGAACTCGGATATTGAATTCAACTTCAATATCCGAGTTTTGGATTATTTTAGTTTTGTAATGAGCAATGTTTTGAGATGCTGAACAAAATTATTCGCCCGCATCTTTCTGTCCACTGTCCACTAACCACTGACCACTTTTTACGCTTCAGGCGTATAGATCTGCTGCTCTTCTTCCACAGCGGGCTCGGGATCGGGTCCCTTAAGTTCGAGATAGAAGGCGGATTTTGTTGCCATCATATAGGGCTCAACGTAAAGGACAAGGATACCGCAGGTGATCATCGAAAGAAGGATCCAGCCGATGAAGGAAAGATCGAGGATGAAAAGCTCCATCTTGTGGCCGTTCATCATCTTTTCGCTCTCCTTGATGGCGTCTGTTGCGCTGAGCTCGGGACGGTCAAGGAGTATGTATGGAGTCATCGCATAAGAATAAGACTTAACGATACCCGGAATGATGAAAAGAAGCGACCAAAGGAATGTGTAAAGGGATACAAGAAGGGTCGACACGAATTTGGTGCCGATGTTTTCGGTGATAGCAGATATGCTTCCCTCAAAAGTGGGAGTCTTTCCTCTGAGAAGAGAGAGGTAAAGTGAGATATAGCCGAGGGAAACAAGTCCGGTGACAAAGCTTCCGACACCCGTGGTTGAAAGAAGCGAAACGATCGCACCGTAAATAACAAGTCCGAGAATGGCAGCGCCCCAATTGCCTGTAAGCGACTGCTTCGCGCGGTTTTTAAGTTCGATTCTGTTCATAGCAAAACCTCCAAAGTATTTTGTAATTATATTATACAATATAATTTATTTTATGTCAATATCTTTTTTGCTTGACTTTTTTCCCATTTTGTGATAATATTTAATAAAACCCGAAAAAGGAGAATGACAATGAAACTTTTATTTCTCGGAACAGGCTCTGCAAAATGCAAAAAGCTCCACGAAGATCAGATTCCCGAGGGCGCACGCCGTTGCTCCTCGATGCTTATGGACGGCACGGTTCAGCTCGACGTGCCGATACATACCTATGATTTCCTCGAAAAGCGCGGCATCTCACCCGCGGACGTGACCGATATTTTTCTTACCCACAGCCACGACGATCATTTTTGCAAGGATACCTTCCTCCGCTACGCAAAGGCGGGCGGAAGAAAGCTCAATTTCTATTGCAACACGGGTGCGGTAGAATGTCTTGATCTTACCGAAGAAGAGCTGTCACTCATCAATCTCGTCACGGTTGAACCTATGCAGACCTTTGAGGCGGCGGGAATGACAGTCACCGCACTCCCTTCAAACCACATCGCAGGCAAGAACGAACAGACTCTTCATTACGTCTTTGAAAATAACGGACAGAAGCTCTTTTACGGACTTGACGGCGGATGGCTTACGGGCAAGGAATGGAGTTATCTTTACAGAACCGCAAAACCCGTCGATTGCGCAATTTTCGATACCACTTGCGGCGAGCAGCCCGGCAACTTCCGCATTGGAACACATAACAACATCCCAATGGTACGCCTGCTTGTTGCAGCATTTAAGGAAAACGGAGTTATCAAAGAAGGCGGCACCTTCCTTGCAACTCACATAGGTCCCCATATCCACGCTGTCCCCGCAGAGGAAACCGCAAGGATACTCGCAGAATTCGGCGTAACAATGGCTTATGATGGGTTTGAGATTGAGATATAATTCAAAAAATGACCAATGGCTTGCCATTGGTCATTTTTTACAAACTATAACCGCTCCTTGAGAACCTCTATTTATTCCGGTCACTCTATGTGACCAAAATCTTTGCGGATCACACATTGTGCAATCATCGGAAATTTTGATAGATTCAACACCTGCGCGGCGGAGGGCGAGGGCGTTGACGGCTTTGAGGTCAATGTGATACTTTTCGCCCGTTTTTGTGATGAAGGCAGCAGCATCGTTGCCGAAGGTTTCGATTATTGCTTTTGGGACGTCGCTGTCGGTTTCAAAGCAGCAAGCGCCGATATTGGGTCCGATTGCGGCGCGGATATTTCGGGGATTGCAACCGAATTCGCTCTGCATTGCCCGCACGGTCTTGCCCGCAATATCTGCGGCAGTTCCGCGCCATCCCGCGTGAACGGCTCCGACGGCTCCCGTTGTGCTATCCCACAAAAGTATCGGCGTGCAGTCTGCGGTGAAAGCAACAAGTGCACACCCGGCGTCATTCGTTATCAGCGCGTCGCACTCGGGATATAAATGATGATCGAGTCCGTGGGCATCTGATTTCGTGACTACGCGCACAATGTCGGAGTGAGTCTGGCGGGTCAAAACAAGCTGATTTACGTCAAAATCCAAGGCATCGGCAAGGATTGCATAGTTTTTTTCAACATTTTCAGGCGCGTCGCCGCGGTGCATCGCGATATTGAGCGAGGCAAAAGCCCCTTCACTCACGCCACCCGAGCGTGTCGTAAAGGCGTGAGGTACATTCAAATCAAGGGCAGCCAGGTATTCAAGGCTGCCCTTTTTGATAGTTTTAAGTGCCATCAGAGTATATCCGACATCGCCTTATGCTTGCCATCGGGATCGAATGAGTGCCAAGCAACTGCGATGTTTTCATCGAAGTTTACATAGAGGCGCTGACCTCTCATACCGCCCTTCGAGTATCCGCGGCCCATCTTGCGAAGCTCGTATCCGCGCTCGAGAACGATCTTGATCCACTCCTCGGAAACGATTCTCTCACCTTTCCAGACGCCGCCATCAAGATAGATTCTACCAAGCTTGACCATATCGTCGCTTCGGATATAAAGTCCGGTCGCGCCGACGGGGTATTTGCGCGGGCACTTCGACCAAGCAACCTCGCGGCAATCGATCTTTGAGAAAAGACGGTCCATCAGGAAATCGTCAAGCTTTTCACCCGAGATCTTGGTCACAACGCGCGAGATGAGATAGTAAGCGGCATCGGAATAAACTCTCTGCTCACCCGGTGCGTAAACGAGCTCGCGGTCGAGGCAGAGGAAAAGAAAATCATTGGTGGGATATTTGGTAATATCCTCGGTATCAATATCAAGGAATCCCTTACCGTAGCCGATCTCGTGGCGCATTACGTTGTCGAGAGTTATGTTTGCCCACTTTTCTGCGGGAATGCCATAAGAAGCGAGTTCATCGGCGAAAACTTCGGCAATAGTGGTGGCGGGAGTCAGCTTGCCCTCGTCAAAAAGCATACCGATGGCGGTAACGCAGAAAAATTTTGCAACCGAATAGCAGTTCTGGCAGGGGTTGCCGGGGAGTCTTTTCAGAGTTTCGTCGCCCTCGGCGGTCGAAACGGTAATGCGATATGTATTAATGCCGTTTTCTTTGGCAATGTTATCAAGTCTTTCAAGAAGTTCGTTCATATCTGTCACCTCGTGGATTTTTTATTATTATACTATTTTTTGAGTGGAATTGCAATACGTTTGTCAGTTTTTCTGCCCTCCGAGATACCTCTCGTAATAGAAAAGATACTGCTGTGCAAGTCCTGCGTATTTGCCGAGGGAGGCGGCGTCGAAGGGCGCGTGGAAATATTTTTCGATAACGCGCTTGACCCAGACGTCAACGGGGAATGCATCGGTGCGGTCAAAGCCGAAAAGGAGTGTGCAAGCCGCGACCTTCGGGCCGACGCCTTTGATCTTCATCAACATCTCCGCGGCTTCTGCGGTCGTTTCGGCAGTTGCGACGGCTTCAAGGTCGATCTCGCCCGTTGCCACCTTCATCGCGGCATCAAATATGTACGGCGCGCGGAAGCCGAACTTCATTTCGCGCAGAACTTCCACTCCCGCGGCGGCGACAGCTTCTGCAGTTGGGAAGGAATAGACCTCGCCCGCGGGGCATTCTATCCTCTCGCCGAGAGTCTTTGAGATCGTTCCGATAAGACCGCGGATGCGCGGGATGTTGTTGTTTTGCGAAATGATGAAGGAACAAAGCGTTTCCCACTTGTCCTGACGTAGGATGCGTATGCCCTTGCCGTACTCAACCGCCTCGCGGAGCGCGGGGTTATCCGAACGTGAAAGAATATCGCTTCGCGCGGTGTTTATATCAAAATCAAGTCCGAGGTATGGGATCCAAATTTTCTCAAGATCATTCTCGCTTGCGCCGTAAAGCGTCAGAGTGTCGCCATCCTGCGCGACGCTTATGTATTTTCCAAAGGCGACTCCGCCGTATTCGCACTCGTGCGCCGAGTTTTCGACGGGCAGAAATCTGAAAGCCTGACCGCAGTCAAAAACGGCGGCAGTGCTGAAATATTCAACTCCGCTGATCTTTGCAAAAGGAACGGATGCCTCGTTTATGCCGAACTCGGTGTAAAATTTATTGTTCATATTTGTAAATTCCCCTCATTTTTCATCAATACACTTGAAATATAATAGAATTTCTGCTATAATATTATTATCTATATAATTATACACTAAAATTATTAAATAGTCAATAGTGAGGTTACGATGCACCAGATATATACCATACATATAAACGAGCATTTTGACCGTTCGCGCGAGGATGCCTCCTGCGGATGTCCCGTCTGCTCGCTCTACCGTATGCTTGAGGAAAATGAGCTTGAGCTCATCCTTGGCGCTTCGATGATGGAACCCGACATCAGACAAAAGACGAATAAACTCGGCTTTTGCGACACGCACATGAAGATGATGTTCGAGTACCGCGCCCGTCTGCCTATGGCACTGACCCTTGAAAGCCATCTCGACCAGCTTCGCAAGGAGGTCGGCGATCTGCCGCTTATGGTTCCCGGAACTCGCGCACGCGCGCGAATCGCGGAGCTTGAGGAGGATTGCTACGTCTGCCGCCGCATTGACGAATATTTCGGTCACCTGCTTGAAAACCTCGTTTACATCTGGAGCTCCGATCCCGAATTCCGCGAAAAGTTCGCCGCACAGCCCCTTTTCTGTCTGCCCCATTGGGAAATAATGCTCGGAGTTGCCAAGGCAAAATTGAACAAGAAGGATTATTACGCCTTCGCAAAGGCGGCAAACGATGTTGTACTTCCCTACTTCGATCAGCTCCGCGAGGACGTTTCCTGGTTCTGCAAAAAATTCGACTACCGCTACGGCGATGAACCCTGGTACAACTCCAAGGACTCTGTCGAGCGCGCGATGGCGTTCCTCAATTCGGACATCCACCGTCCGCCGAAGAAAAAATAAGAAAATCCAATTGTAAAACTGCGTTTTACAATTGAGATACGCGCGCGGACTCGCTCTGCTCGTCTAAAAGTTTTTTCGATCGGCAAAGCCGCCGAAAAAACGGATTTTATATTAAAGAAGTCAGAATAAAAAAACACAAAAAGGTAACAATCAAAATGATAGATCTGCTCTCCCTGCACAAGCAGTTTATACTTACACACGTTAAAGAAGGCGACATTTGCGCCGATTTCACAATGGGCAACGGCTATGACACCGAATTTCTCGCCCGCACGGTCGGAATGAGCGGTAAGGTCTACGCCTTCGATATTCAGCCCGCGGCAGTTGAATCGACAAAAAAGCGACTTGCCGAGGTGGGATGCCCCGAAAACTACACCCTCATCTGCGACTCTCACCACAACGCCGCGAAATACATCGATTGCAAGATCAAGGGCGGAATGTTCAACCTTGGTTGGCTTCCGGGCGGCGACAAATCGATAACCACGATGAGAGAAACCACAATGCCCGCTATCGAAACCGCCATCTCGCTCCTCGACTCCGACGGAGTGCTGACGGTTGCCGTTTATCCCGGTCATCCCGAGGGCGATGCCGAGGGCAAGATGATCGAGGAATACCTTTCGGGTCTTTCGCGCTTCAAGCTCTGCGTGACCAAAATTAAGATCGTCAATTCCCCCACATCCCCCTATTTCTTCTTGATAGAAACAAAATAACGAATCAGCAAACACTGCGGAAAGGAAGGCAAAAATGAATAACGGAAACAAGAACATAGGCAATTCCGAGCTCATCGCACTTGCCAACCGCCGCCGTGAACAAATGAAAAAGGCAGAGTCAGAACGCATACCCGCGCCTCCGCCTCCAAAGCCGCAATCTCAAGTGCAACCTCAGCCGCAACCCAAACCGCAATCTAAACCACAGCCCCAACCTGACAAAAAACGCGAGCGCGAGCTTCAAAAAAAGCGGGCGGCGGCAGAAAAGCAAAGGGCTGCTGCGGAAAAGCAAAAAAGAGAGCAGGAAGCGCGCGTTGAAAAAGACAAGCTCGCCGCAAAAAAGCGCATCCTGCGCAGAGAAAAGACCGAAAAAGTCATCGGTAAGCTCTCCTCACTCCGCGATACCTACAAAGACACTATAAAAAACGCGGGAGCGTATTTTGTTCTTTTCCTTTGTGTGCTCTTGATAATATGCACGCTTTCCGCAACTGTATTTCTGCTTTCGCTGATGAATTACGGTGAACGCCCCGAAACACCAAAGACCGTATCCTTCACCACCGAAGGAAAGAACAAAAAATACGATTACGATGAGATCGTGCGCGGCGGAATTTATTACATCAATTTCTCCGAAATTTCAAAATTCTGCTCCTTCTCGCAAAGCGGTGACAGCACGACCTTCATTTATTCAACCGCATCGGGCGAACAGCTTAAATTCACGCCTCCCTCTCGCCTCGTTCTCGTAAACGGCAACTCAGTTACTGCAAACGCCGAGATCATCTGCTCGGACGGCGAGCTTTGGGTTCCCGCTGACTTTATCAGCGACTATGTTTCGGGAATCGAGCTCATCATCGACGAGGGCACGGACGCCGAATCGGGCAAGCCATATCTGAAGATAACGCTTTCGAGAGCTCTTGAAGGCGAAACCACCGCCGCTGTCGGATTTGCTCTCAAGCACAATTCCGTGCTCAGCGGCATCTCGAACGAATCGCTCCCCGAGGAGCCCGTCACTCTTCCCGCCGATGCGCCGAAATACGAATACGCATCCGATCTTTCGAGCTACCTCAAATATATGTGCCCCGAGGATTACGACAAGCATATGATCCTCATCAATCCCTCAAATCCGGTTGATGAAACATATATCCCCGAGGATCTGATCTCGGTTCCCAACCAGAGATACGACAACGGAGCCTCTCTCTGCCGAGATGCATCAAAATCACTTGAAGCGCTCTTCCTTGAAATGCACACCCTCGGCTTCCGCGATATGAAGGTTGGAATCGCCTACCGAAGTTACGAGCAGCAGAAAAACCAATTCGACATTTATACCTACAACGAGCGCTACTATTACCGCACGAACTACGAAAAGACGGGCAAGTGGTTCAGTGACGAGGCATACAAGGTGCTCGGTAAATCCTATCTTGAAACCAAATACATATCAATCGGAAAGACCTCGCTCTCTGCGGATGACGCCAAGCGCGTTGCAATGTCCTATTCCGCATATCCCGGCACGGGCGACCACCAGACTGGACTTGCCCTCGACCTTTATCTGCCGAGCTATACCGGTACAAAATTTGCCGAAAGCGACGAATACAAATGGCTCGCCGAAAATGCGCACAAGTTTGGCTTCATTTTCCGTTATCCCGAGGACAAGGTCAACATCACGGGATACTCCTTCGAGCCCGTGCACTTGCGTTTTGTCGGTCAATATCACGCCGCACTCATTTTTGAAACGGGACTTGCGCTTGAAGAATACGTTTCAAAATATATTAATTGACAAATCCCTTATTTAATGATATAATATTATGATAAACATTTTTGAAAGGACGGTGAGAATATGGTAACGATAGCTTCCGTTGAGGCGGGCTCTGTCTGCGACAAGCTTGGCTTGCGCGCGGGCGACAGCCTTGTGGCGATCAACTCGCACGAAATATACGATATTCTCGACTACCGCTTCCACCTTTGCGAAAAGAAGATCAAGTTGACCGTCATCCGCGACGGAAAAGCAAAGAATTTCCGTTTCCGCAAGGAAGAAAACGATCTTGATATCGGTCTTGAATTTGCAACCGCGCTTATGGACGAAAAGCAGTCCTGCAAGAACAAATGCATCTTCTGCTTCATCGACCAGAACCCTCCCGGAATGCGGCAGTCCTGCTATTTCAAGGACGATGACTCGCGCCTTTCCTTCCTTCACGGAAATTACGTCACACTCACCAACATCAGCGAGCGCGAGGTTGAGCGCATCATTGAGATGCACATCTCGCCGATAAACGTTTCGGTACATACGACAGACCCCGAGCTTCGCTGCAAGATGCTTTCCAACCGCTTTGCGGGCGAAAAGCTTTCATACCTCCGCCGTTTTGCCGATGCGGGCATCACCATCTGCGCGCAGATAGTTCTCTGCCGCGGCATCAACGACGGTGCTCACCTTGACCGCACGCTTCACGATCTTATGGAATATCTTCCCGCGCTTGACAGCGTTTCGATAGTCCCCGCGGGACTGACGAAGTACCGCGAGAATCTGCCGAAGCTTGAACTCTTCTCGCCCGAGGAATGCCGCGCGGTCATAAATCAGGTTGCGGCATACGGCGACTACTGCATGCAAAAATACGGCACGCGCGTATTTCTCTGCTCGGATGAATTCTACGTCCGCGGCGGACTTCCCCTCCCCGACGAGGATTTTTACTGCGGATTTTCGCAGCTTGAGGACGGCGTTGGTATGCTGACCTCATTCAAGACGGATGCTCTGCGCGAGCTTGAGTTTGCCGAGGCGAGTGAGCGCGAACGCGCAGTTTCGGTCGTTACGGGACACGCGGCTTACGATACCATCAGCGAAGTCGCGCGCCTTTGCGAAGAAAAGCACGGCAAGCTTCGCGTCAGCGTCATCCGCATTGATAACAACTTCTTTGGCGAGACCGTAACAGTTGCGGGGCTTCTCACGGGCGGCGATATGATCGCGGGATGCCGCGGCAAGGAGCTTGGAGAAACGCTTTTCATCCCACGCAATTCTCTGCGCGCCGACGGCGACCTCTTCCTTGATAACCTTTCACCCGAAGACCTCGAGCGCGAGCTCGGCGTTCCCGTCAAGCCTCTTGAGGGCGACGGTGCACTCTTTGTTGCCGCGCTTTGCGGTTATGAGATCTGAAAATGAAGATAAAACTTTCGTCTTTACTTATAACTCTTGCTATCATTGCAGGCACTCTTGGCGCTTGCTACCCCGTAACGGGCGACAGCGAATACCGCACGCTTCCACTCGGCACGGGAACTTTAGCTCCCGTCCTCGCCGAAACCGAACCAAGCGTTACATCGGATACCCCCGAGGAAACCACTCTCCCCGCGGCAGAAACCACACAATCATCCCCCGATGAAACAACCGCAGAGGTGGCTGTGACAACGGAAGCCGATACCACAGAAGAAACAACAGAAGAGCCGCCCGTCATCGTCACATACGAATACGACGTCATTGAAGACAAACGCGAGCTTGGCGAGATCGGCGGTCAAAAATACTACGCTATCATCAGATACCCCGCGCTTACGGGTCTTGATGATGCGGCAAAGCAAGAAAAGCTCAACAACACGATAATGCAGCACGCGGTGATCCAATACCAGAATCTTCTCCCCAACGCAAGTGAGCTCATCTCCTCAAAAACTGCCGTAACCTATGAGATCACCTCCGCAACGGTAACCTATATGGGCAACGGGCTCGTTTGTGCACGCTCCGAGGGTCTGATAGATCAAGCGGATGACACAAGCGATCTGAAATTCGCTTACAGCATCATACTCGATCTTTCCACGGGCAGAGATGTTTCACTCAAAAAGATCTATTCGGATTTCGGTGCCGTTATGAAGCTTTTCACATCGGGCAAATTCAAGCAGATCAGCGGAGACCCGTCACTTCTCTCCTCTATCTCGCTTGAAAAACTGATGGAGGCATATAAATACTACGCTCAGTACAGCGATTACCCCGAAACCTATTTCACGCAGGACAGCCTTGTTATCATTCTTGACACGGACAAGGAAAACGGATTCTTCGCCGAATTCTCGATTCCCCTTTCCGAGATCAATGACTGCCTGCAAAGAAGCCCTACAAAATAAAAATCAATCAAGTTAAGGAATAAGAAAAATGTCAAAACCCGTAATTGCAATAGTGGGCAGACCGAATGTCGGTAAGAGCACACTTTTCAACAAGCTTATAGGCGAACGCCGAGCTATCGTCGAGGACACCCCCGGCGTAACCCGTGACCGTCTTTACGGCGAGACCGAATGGAACGGTAAGCCGCTTATCGTCATCGACACGGGCGGAATTGAGCCCAAGACTGATGACATCATCCTTGCGCAGATGCGCCTGCAGGCGGAGATCGCCATTGAAAGCGCAGACGTTATCTGCTTTGTATGCGACGTCCGCACAGGTGTAACCGCCGATGACCGCGAGATCGCCGTAATGCTCAAAAAGAGCGGCAAGCCGATCATACCCGTCATCAACAAATGCGACCGCGTCGGCAATCTGCCCTATGAATTCTACGAATTCTACGAGCTCGGCTTCGATTGTGACCCAATTCCCGTATCATCGGTTCACGGAACCGGAACGGGAGATATGCTTGATGCCGTTCTTGATGCCATTCCCGAGATTGGCGAAGGCGAAGAGGAAGAGAGCGGAATCAAGGTTGCCGTTATCGGTAAGCCGAACGCCGGCAAGTCCTCGCTTATCAACAGAATCGTCGGTGAAAAGCGACTCATCGTTTCAAACATCCCCGGCACGACCCGTGACGCGGTTGACACGGTTGTCACAAATCAGTTTGGTACCTACACATTTATCGACACCGCGGGAATCCGCCGCCAGGCAAAGATCAAGGATGCGGTTGAGCACTATTCGGTCCTTCGTTCTCATACGGCTGTCGACCGCGCCGACGTATGCCTTATTATGATCGATGCCGCAGAGGGCATCACAGAGCAGGATGAAAAGATCGCGGGCATCGCGCACGAGGCGGGCAGAGCATCCATCATCGTTGTTAACAAGTGGGATTCAATAACCGACAAGGACAATTCCACCGTCAACGAATATAACAACAAGATCCGAATTGCTCTCGGATATATGCCCTATGCCCCCATCATCTACGTTTCCGCGATGACGGGACAGAGAGTGACCAACCTTTTCGAGCACATTGACTATGTATATAACCAGTCCGTTACCCGTATCACCACGGGTATGCTCAATGACGTTCTCAGGGATGCTATGATCCGTGTTCAGCCCCCGTCTGACAAGGGTAAGCGACTCAAGATCTACTATATGACCCAGATAGGCATCAAGCCGCCCACATTTGTCATCTTCTGCAATAACGCAGAGCTCTTCCACTTCTCATATCAAAGATATATTGAAAACTGTCTTCGCAACACCTTCGGCTTCAAGGGCACGCCCATCAAGCTGATCATCAGGGAAAAGGGCGACGACAACGATTGATAAACCACCCCCATCGGAGGTAAAGAAATGCTTATAGACAGAGTAACAATTCACGTCAGAGCGGGTAACGGCGGCAACGGTGCCGTATCCTTCCGACACGAAAAATACGTAAACCACGGCGGTCCCGACGGCGGTGACGGCGGACACGGCGGAAACGTCATCGTCCGCGTTGACACCAACGTCAACACCCTGCTCGATTACCGTTTCAAGCGCAAGTTTGAGGCAGAGGACGGTGCAAACGGCGGTGGAAAGAAATTTCACGGCGCAACGGGTAAGGACTGCATCATCATAGTGCCCCCCGGAACGCTCCTCAAAGACCCCGAAACCGACAAGATCATCCACGATATGTCGCAGGATGACGGCGCGGACTTCATCCTTTGCAAGGGTGGACGCGGCGGTTGGGGCAACCGTCATTTCGCGACACCCACCCGCCAGGTGCCGATGTTTGCAAAAAGCGGAACACGCGGCGGCGAGCGCGACGTTATTCTTGAGCTTAAAATGCTTGCTGACGTCGGACTCATCGGCTACCCGAGCGTTGGTAAATCCTCGATCCTT
The DNA here is from genome assembly GCA_017632155.1 of Clostridia bacterium. The sequence continues at coordinate 43,358 of JAGBRZ010000040.1, read as the reverse complement.
TCGAAGATCAGCGCGGCAAAGCCCAAGATCGCAGATTATCATTTTACCACCCTCTCGCCTAACCTCGGCGTTGTAAAGACTCCCGGAGGCGGTCGCGGCTTCGTTGCCGCAGACATTCCCGGTCTTATCGAGGGTGCATCCGACGGTGCGGGACTCGGCCACGCCTTTTTGCGTCACGTTGACCGCTGCCGTCTGCTTCTTCACGTTGTTGACATCGCATCGGTCGAATACCGCGATCCCGTCGAGGACATCAAGCTGATCGACACCGAGCTTGAGCGTTACAGCCCCGAGCTTGCAACACGCCCTCAGGTCATCGTTGCAAACAAATACGATCTCGTTGACCCCGAGGTGGTCGATCTTCCCCGTTTTGAGGAATACTGTGCATCCCTCGGACGTCAGGTTCTTTACGTTTCGGCAATGACGGGTGAGGGTCTTGACGAGCTTGTAAAGCTTGCAGACCAAATGCTCGGTACACTCCCGCCCATGATCGTTTATGAGGCTGAATATCAGCCTGAGGATGCTTATGTTGGCGGCGGCAAGGAAACCACAATCCGCCGCGAGAACGACACCTTCTACGTTGAAGGCGAATGGCTCTTCAACCTTTGCGGTCAGGTCAACTTCGAGGATTACGAATCGCTCAACTTCTTCCAGAAGGTTCTTCAGCGAAGCGGCGTTTTCGAGGAGCTTGAAGCCGCAGGATGTCGTGACGGTCACACCGTTTCCATCTACGATTTCGAATTTGATTACGTTAAATAATAATTAATTACAATATATTTGGAGGTCAAAAATGAATATTTGGCATGACATCAACCCCGCTCTCATCAAACCCGATGTATTTACCGCACTCATTGAAATTCCCAAGGGAAGCAAGTGCAAATATGAGCTTGACAAGCACACAGGTCTGCTTCGCCTTGACCGTATCCTTTACACATCCACCCACTACCCCGCAAACTACGGCTTTATTCCCCGTACTTATGCGGATGACGGCGACCCTCTCGACGTTCTTGTAATCGGTATGGAGCCCATATATCCCTTGACCCTCATCGACGTTTACCCCATCGGTGTTATGCGAATGATCGACGGCGGCAAGCTTGACGACAAGATCATTGCTGTTGCTGTTTCCGACCCTAACTACAATAAGATCAAATCCATCGACGAGCTTCCTCCCCACATTTTTGACGAGATCATGCACTTCTTCACCGTCTACAAGCAGCTTGAAAACAAGCAGACCGCTGTTCGCGAGCTCTTTGGTCCCGACGAAGCAAGAAGAATCATTGGAGAAGCTATCGCAGGTTACAACAAGGACATTCTTCCCACTCTTTACAGATACCATTAATCAACTCGGGAGGTGAGTCATCATGGATAAGGTCAGAATAGGCGTTCTTGGCGGGTATCGCGGAAAAACGATGATCAACTGGTGTGTCACGAACCGCGAGCTTGCAGACGTCGTTGCGATCTGCGATATGAACCCCGACGTTCGCGAAAACGTGCAGAATATGCTTAAAAAAAGCAATTATGAATGCGCTCTTTATGAAAACTTCGAGGATTTCCTGAATCACGATATGGACGCTGTCGTTCTTGCAAATTTTGCAAACGAGCACGCTCCCTTTGCCATTCGCTGTATGGAGCGCGGACTTCACGTTTTCTCTGAGGTCCTTCCCTGCGCCAATATGAAGCAGGCCGTCGAGCTCTGTGAGGCTGTTGAAAAGTACGGCAAGATCTACGCTTACGGCGAAAACTACTGCTATTTCCCCTCGATGATCGAGATGAAGAAGGAGTATCGTCTTGGCAAGATTGGCGAGTTCGAATACGGCGAGGGCGAATACGTTCACGATTGCGAAAGCATCTGGCCGAAGATCACATACGGCGATCCGAACCACTGGAGAAACCAGATGAGTTCCTTCTTCTATTGCACTCACTCCGCAGGCCCCATCATTCATACAACAGGTCTTCGTCCTGTATCCGTTTCGGGATTTGAGCTTCCTTACGGCAAGCGTCATTTCGAAATGGGCGCGCAAAACTCGGGTGCGGCTGTCGAAATGGTCACCCTTGAAAACGGCGGCGTGTTCAAAAGCCTTCATTTCAACGTGAAAGGTCACAACACCTGGTACAATATGTACGGCTCGAAGGGCAGAATGGAAACCGGACGTCAGGGCTTTGACAAATACTCCATCCATTGGCTCTATCAGTGGGCAGAACAGGAAGACAAGACCACAGATTTCGCATTCTACCGTCCATGCGTTGGCGGCGAACCCTTTGAGGGTCGCTTCGGCAAGGTTGGAAGCCGCGAGTACCGCGCGATATCCGACAGAGGTCAGGATGCAAAGACCTCCTTCGGCCACGCGGGCTCCGACTATTACAGTATGGAAAACTTCGTAAAAGCCATCGTCGGTGATGAAACTGCCGACATCATAGGCATTTACGAGGCGCTTGATATGTTCTTCGTCGGTCACTTCGGCTATCTTTCCGCACTCGACGGAAGTATCCCGAAAAAGATCCCCAACTTCCGCAACAAAGATGAGCGCGAGGCTTTCAGAAACGATACCTCTTGTTCAATTCGTTCCTCTTGTGATGATATGCCCCTTCCCTTCTCGGTAAAGGAGCACGAAGAGATTCCCTTAGAGGTCTACGACAATGTCCGCGAAAAATTCGAAGCGCAGAAAAAAGAACGCAAGCAATACGGGGTGTAAGCTATGAAAAAAATCCGTTTTTTCTCTTTGATGCTTTCCTTCGTCCTCTCTCTTCCCTTTGCGCTTTCAGCGTGTACGGGTGAAGGAACAGAAACGACCTCGATTGACGAATCTACAAAACCCACAGAGATAACCGATGCACCGGAAACTACCGCAGAGGAAACTACAGCAGAGGAAACCACAATGGCAATTGAGGTAAAGGAATTTCCAAAGTCGCTCAAGATCCTTGCCATAGGCAACAGCTTCTCGACCGATTCGATGCAGTATCTTTATGAAATTTTGAAAGACGGCGGAGTCGAGGAAATTGTTCTCGGCAACCTTTATTACGCCGGTTGCTCACTTGATCAGCATTTCAAATTCGGCAAAGCCGATTCGGCTGATTACACATATTACAAACACACCGGCAGAGGTTGGATCAAAACCCAAAATTACAAGATGAGCCGGTCGCTGACCGATGAGAAGTGGGATTACGTTTCTCTCCAGCAGACATCCAAAACCTGCGGACTTACCAATTCCTACTCAAAGCTCGATGAGATGATAGCTATGGTTAAGGAAAAATGCCCCGATGCCAAGCTCATCTGGAATATGACCTGGGCATATCAGCAGGACTCCACCCATTCGTCCTTCCCCAACTACAAAAACGACCAGATGACGATGTATAATATGATCATCGACGTCGTAAACGAAGTCATTACACCCCTGAACTTCGACATAATGATCCCCTGCATGACCTCGATCCAAAACGCGCGCACATCTTTTATGGGCGACACCCTGACCCGCGACGGTTACCATCTTGATTATTACATAGGAAGATATATTGCGGGACTCACATGGTACGCAGCAATCACGGGCGGATCGGTTGACGATATTAAATATAATCCCTCGTCGGCAAAAATCACGGATGATATGATGATAGCCGCAAAGGAAGCGGTAAAGACGGCTATTGCCAATCCCCTTGCGGTAACTCAGTCCACCGTTATGACCGGACAGCGTCCCGCAGGCGATGCTCCGATCGACGATCCCTCGATCAAACTCGATCCCGCCGACTTCATCGAAGCAGATACCACTCTTGCGAAAACGCACAATATTGATCTCTCAAAGTACACTCAACTTAAGTGGAACTATCTTGAGAACACTTATTGGAACTCGACCGGCAGTGAGACCACAGTTGTTCCGAAATCCTCGGCAAATACATATCAGCAGAACGTCTGTTGTGACCGCAAATACTCGCTGACAGAGCTTCCCGTTGGCACGATCTTCATCGTTGACAGCGGCTGGCAGTACCGTCTTGAAGGATTTGTCAACGAAAACGCCAAGTATACGGGCAAGCGTCCCGGTATGATAACGCAAAACTTCTACGTTCTCGATGCAAGTTTCCTCTCCGACTTTAACTATCTCGTGTGGAACATCGCATCGAATCCGAAGTCAAACATTTCGCAGATCTACGAGCAGGCAGCGTGTCATCTCAGAATTTACGTTCCGAATCCTTAAATAATGAAAGAACCGCCCGAGGGCGGTTCTTTTCTTTTATTTCATCTTCTTAAGAATTACCTTCATAAGCTCCCAAAGTCTTTCGACAGAGGGGATATCGAGCATTTCGCGGGGGGAATGTACCTCTGCAAGGTTCGGACCCATTGAAACGCAGTCAAGTCCCTTGATGCTCTCGGAGAAGATTCCGCATTCAAGTCCGCCGTGAGTGCCGGCTACAACGCCATCCTTGCCCGTTGTTTCTTTATATGCCGCCATAATGACGTCACGCAGAGAGGAATCGCGCTTGTATTCCCAAGAGGGGTAGTCGCCGTGAAGGTCGATTTTTGCCTCGGGGAACGCCAGGGCGAGAACCGACTTGATCTTGTCAACCAGATCGTGCTTCTCGGAAGCGATCGAGGAACGAACGGAATATGAGAATTTGAGCTCTGTATCCGTCAGCTTGAGCACGCCCATGTTGAGCGAGGTCTGAACAAGACCCGCGAAATCGCGGCTCATGCGCTGAATATGATAGGGGAGAATATGGAGAGCGGCAAGTGCTCTTGCTGTATCAGACGCGATCACGCGGCTTGCGGGAAGCTCGCAAAGCGAAGCGGTAACCTTAACGTTCGGGTCGCCCGCTGCAAGCTCGTTCTTGAAGATCGCGTCATATTCCGCAACATAACCCAGAAGTTTTTCGATTTCAGATTCATCATTTTTGAATACGATGACAGCATTCGCCTCGGGGCAGATAACGTTGTCAAGCTGACCGCCCTCAAGGGAGTAAAGACCGAACGGCATCTTCTCGCCGAGCTTTTTGAGGAAACGGATGATGAGTCTGTTTGCGCTCTCGCGTCCCTTGTCGATATCAACGCCCGAGTGACCGCCCATAAGACCCGAAACCGTGATCTTATACGCAACGCTGTCAGCGGGTACGCTTTCAAATGTAAGCGGAATTGTTGCATTGACTCTCACACCGCCCGCACAGCAAACGGTGAAAACGCCTTCTTCCTCAGAGTCAAGGTTGATCATCTTCTTGCCCTTGAGCAGACCGAAATCAAGCACAGCCGCGCCGAGAAGGCCGACCTCCTCGTCAACGGTGAAGACCGCCTCAATGGGGGGATGCGCGATGTCGTTTGAGTCGAGAATAGCCATTATCATAGCAACCGCAATGATGTTGTCACCGCCAAGCGATGTTCCGCGCGCGCGGAGATAGTCGCCGTCAACGTAAAGCTCGATCGGCTCGGTTGCCATATCCTTCGTGCAGTCGGGATCCTTGGCGCAAACCATGTCAAGGTGCCCCTGAAGGATCACGGGCTCGGAATTCTCATAACCCGCGGCACCGGGCTTTTTGATGATAACGTTGTCAGCCGCATCGCGGACATATTCAAGCCCTCTCTCCTTTGCAAAATTTTCGCAAAGAGTAGCAATCGGCTTCATATTACCCGAGCCGTGCGGCACGCTCGAAAGGAGCGCGAAATATTCAAAAACTTTCTTGGGGTTAAGTTCACATACGTTCATTTTTGTACCTCTTTTGGCAAATATATAATTATTATACCACATTTTTTCGCCCGATTCAAGCATATATTACCTCTTTACGGAAATAATAACTAAAAAAACGGGAGTAAAATGATGAGTGAAGAAAATAAAGACGAAGTGAAAAACGAAGAAAATACACTTGATAACGTGCCGGACGGAATGGTTCTTGCGGAGAATTCGAGAGAATCGATCTATTGCATGTGCATCGTGGGGCAGATCGAGGGGCACTATCTTGCGGGGGAGAATCAGAAAAGCACGAAATACGAGCACATCCTTCCCCGACTCGTGTCGCTTGAAGAGGACGAGCACACGGACGGCGTTCTGCTACTTCTGAACACTATGGGCGGTGATGTTGAGGCGGGGCTTGCGATCGCGGAGCTCGTTTCGAGTATGTCGAAGCCGACGGTTTCGATAGTTCTCGGAGGCGGGCATTCGATAGGTGTTCCGCTTGCCGTGGCGGCAAAGAAATCCTTCATCGTGCCAAGTGCAACTATGACGATCCACCCCGTGCGAATCAGCGGAACCGTTGTCGGCGCGCCCCAGACATTCACCTATTTCCGCGATATGCAGGAGAGGATAATCAACTTCATCAGCCGCAACTCGCGTGCCGAGCCCGACACACTCCGCGAGCTGATGATGCGCCCCGACCAGATCGCAACCGACATTGGCAGCGTGCTTGCGGGAGAAGAAGCCGTCCGCTACGGCATAATCGACGCCGTGGGCGGACTCACCGACGCACTTGAAACACTTCGGGGGATGATAAAGAAATAAACGGAAGCTGTCCTGTGTATAACACGGGGCAGCTTTTTGGTTATTATAGCCAAAAATCGTATCAGTAATTTGGTTAATATGCAGAATCACAATCCGATCTATTGACATTCTTATAATTATGTGCTATAATACAGTCAGTTGATTGCAAAAAAAGGAGTTACGACTATGGCAACCAAAAACAAAAACTATTACGTATCACTCTTGCTCGACCTACTGAAGACTCTGCTTATATCGTTCGTGATATACTTTGCCGTGGCAACGCTGCTTGCCGCCATACTTGAGGAAGAGAAAAACGCGGTCGTTATACAGACGGTCGTGTCGGCTGTATTCTACGTCATTTATTATTTTTCCTTTTATCTTATGCATGCGCGCAAGAACGCCGAGGATTACGCGCTGAATATGCCCGACGGCGAATACTCCTTCAAGTCGGATATCACGGAAATAATAAAGAGTGAGGGCAAAAAGCTTGCGGTCGTGTACGGCATCATCGCAGCAGTCTACGAGATATGCGGGTATCTTCCCAAACCAAATCCTATCAGTACGTTCCTTTTGCCCATGTTCCCGATCACATACGTAATTAACGTCCCCGTGCTTTCCTCCGTACTCGGATGGGCAGCGGTCGTTGCGATCTCCGTGCTCGCCATCGCAAACGGACACCGTTCGGTTCACGTAAAAAAGGAAAAGGGCAAATTATAAAATGAAATACTTAATATACGCAGCATTATTATTTATCGCATCGCTTCTGTTTCTCCCCGAATCGGGAAGCACCGAAATACGCAACCCCGAGATTCTTATGGTGATTGCGGCGATCATTCTTATTATTTTGACCGTCAAACTGATCAAACTTGCGGTATTTGCAGGTAAGGTCAAAAACGAATTACGCGAGAACAAATACGAAATAAAAAAAGCTCGTTTGGGATTCGGCAAGGTTTACATAGTCGCCGAAAACCACAAGGAAACGCTTGAGATATGCGTTCTTATGAGGAAAAAGAGCTATTATAAATACCATTTTGCCAACGAAAATCGCATTGAGCTTTACAAAACGACCGTCGGTGCGGTAAGAAGCGGGCGTGATATTGCCAAAATGACAAAATCCGCTGAGGTCAAGCTTGCGGGAATCATTCGTATTGCACCGCCGAAAATCGAGAATGCAAAACGCTTCATAGTCTTTGATCAATTCCCAACAACCGCTTCGGATACAGTAAACCGCTCACTTAACATCGGCGACACCGTCACCGAAAGCGAAATTGCGGTGTTTGATTTGAAATCTTTCATTGAAAGCATAAAATAAAGGAGCCGCAATTCGGCTCCTTTTATTGTGGGCAAAACCTGAAATGCCCTATTATCTCACCGCCGTAGGTGGTGGTGAGCTGATTGGCTTCGACGCCGTTTTCGATCGGATTGCCGAGGTGGATGATATAGGGCAGACCGCGCGAGTTGCGACGGTCGGAACAGATTGCTATGTGACCGTCATAAAGCACGATGTCGCCGGGCATCCAATCCGCGGGATCAGATGTCGAAGTTGTGAGCTCCGTGGCGTGCTCACGGAAAAAGACGAGCAGATTGCGGCATCGGCGGAAGTCGATATTCGAATCCGAATATTCGCCCTCTCCGAAATATGCGGAGTGACGGGCGTCAATGTCGGCATCAACCATATCTTTTAAGGTATACCCCGCAGCCTTGAATGCCTGCCAGATAACGTCGGTGCAAACACCGTAGCCGTCGGTCGGGTAGCCACCCGCGTAATACGCGCTCTTGTACTGCGGATTAGTAGCGATATACGCCCGCGCGCCCTCGACCATATCAGTGTAATCGTCGATCCCGTCGCCGTCGGCATCGTTTGGGCTTTTTATGTCCTCAAAGCCGAAATCCTCGGCGCTGTATATATGAAAATGACGGTAGAGCATCACCGCAGTCGTCAAAACGACCGCCGCGCAGATGCACAAAACTACCGTCATCTTTCTCTTTCTCATTGACATCACTTCCTTTCGATATTATTATATACCAAAAGGAAGTATAAGTCAATCCGATTAAGTTAAACTTTAGAAAATCTTAATCAGCACATCTTTTTGAGCATGATCTCCATGATCGTGCGGTCAGTCGCCTTCATGCCGTCGTGGCCGAGGATTCCGACGTTGCGAATGGTGTTCTCGACGCCCTTGGTGACGATGCCCTCGCCGCTATAAAACTGCTTGCCGTTTTTGAACATCTCCCAACCGAGAATGCCCGCCTCGACCGCAAGCGCGATCTTGCCCGCGCAGGATGCCTTTGCACCGTCGCAGACGATACCGCTTGAGATTCCGAGCGCGTTGACGAGAGTGTGCGCCACCTCGCGCATTCTGCCGCCCTCAAGAAAGCAGATTCCCGCGCCCGCGCCCGCACCCGCGCAGACCGCGCCGCAAAAAGCGGAAAGTCTGCCGATATAGGTTTTCAAATGTATCGTGCAAAGATCGGATACCACAAGTGCGCGAAGCAGCTCCTCGCGGCTTCTTCCCTGTTCTTCTGCGTATGTAATGACGGGCAAGGATGCCGTCATACCCTGATTTCCGCTTCCCGAAAGGATAACGACGGGCATAGCGCAGCCGTTCATTCTCGCATCACTTCCCGCAGCGGCACGCGCTTTTGCGCGGTTCATAATGTTATCTCCGGCAACAGCCATCAAGGTTTGTCCGATACACGCGCCCCAGGGATTTGTGAGTCCCTCATCAGAGATCGCAGTATTGCACTCGATCTGTCTTGAAAGAAGGAGCTCCACGTCATTAAGATCGACTTCCTCTGCAAATTTGATAATATTCTCAACCGTCAGGCACTCGTGCGACGACATTCCGTCCTCGCTTTCGCAGGTCACGGGCGTATCGCTGATGACCTCGCCGTTCTTTTCGCGGTGGACGATATTTGTGTGCGCATTCGCCATACGGATGAGGGCGCTTTCGCCGCCCGCCTCGACCTTTACGGTGCAATCAAACGCAAGCTCGCTTTCGCAAAGCTCGACGGTTATGATATTCTTTGCAAGGTAATCGCGAATATTATCGCGGTCTGCACAGTCGACACAAGCAATGCATTCAAGCATTTTTCGCTCGTCACCCGCAACGATTCCCGCCGCAACAGCCGCCTCGATACCACGCATACCGTCCGTATTCGGCACAGTAACGCCCATAGCGTTTTTGATGAGGTTGCCGCTGACCTCCACGTGCACACTCTCGGGAATTTTCCCGAGAAGTGCACGCGCGGAAGCCGCCGCATATGCAAGCGCGATCGGCTCGGTGCAACCCATAGCGGGAAGAAGCTCCTCTCGGAGAATATTCAGATACGCGGAATAGAGTTTCTGATCCATTTATTTTTCTTCTTTTCTTAATCTTAATTAGTTTTAATAAAATCCGTTTTTTTGGCGGCTTTGCCGACCGAAAAAACACCTTTAAGACGAGCTGAGCGAGTCCGCGCGCCGAGGGGAGCCGCAAAAATCAAAGATTTTTGCGAGCGGCGATAATGCGCGCGAATTTCAATTGTAAAACGCAGTTTTACGATTGGATACTTTCGAAATCGGATGCGCCGTGCTTGCAGATGGGGCAAACGATGTCATCGGGCAGAGTGTCGCCCTCATATTCCCAACCGCAGATCTTGCAAACAAAGCCCTTCTTCTTCGAGGGAGCCTTCTTCGGCTTGACGTTTGCGTGATAGTAAGCATAGGACATTGTGGGCTCATTATTCAGCTTGCCCGATTCGGTCAGCAGACAGATGAAAATTCCGTGTGTTCCGACCTCCTGGTAGCTTTCAACCCAAAGGGACATATAGGAATTTACGTTTTCTGTGGGAACAGCAAGCTCGTTTTCCGAGCGCAAGAAATCACAGCCCTCGAACTTATCGGTGTCGCGTCCGCTTTTGAAGCCAAAACGCTCAAAAACAGAGAAAGGCGCACTTTCGGAGATGGGGCAGACGTTGAGAAGTCTTGTTTCCTTGACAATGTCGTGCGTATAGTTCGCCTTGTTGATAGAAACAAGAACGCGCAGCGGGTCGCTTGTGAGCTGAACAACAGTGTTGCAGATCATTCCGTTATCCTTTTTACCGTCATTTGAGGTGACAACGTAAAGACCGTAGCCGATATTGTAAACCGCGCTCTTGTCACCGACGGGCAATTCCTTGATCTGATCTTCAAGCTTTTCGATAACGTCACCGGAAGCATAGCAAAGAGGGCAGATAACCTCACCGCCCGCAGGGATCTCAAAAATCTCGCCGCAAATATGGCATTTATATTTCATAATTCGTACCTCCAAAATATATATAATTCAGTATATCATAAATAAGAGGAAATTTCAACATTTTTTATGATATTTTTCTCAAAAATCAAACTTTTATTCCTTTTGCTCTTGAATATTCACATATTTTATGATATAATGCCATAGTAAAAAAATTATGGAGAAAAATCATGTCGGGAACACTTTTGAAAGTAAAAAACACCCTTGTCGGCGACCGCGCGTTTTATAAGCGCGTCATTGCCATTCTCATCCCAATCGTTATACAAAACACATTTACAAACGCCGTCAGCTTCGTTGACAACATTATGGTCGGAAGAATCGGAGAGATTGAAATGTCTGCGGTTGCAACCGTAAACCAGCTTCTCTTTGTTTTCAACCTCTGCATTTTCGGCGGTCTTTCGGGTATCGGAATCTTCACCGCACAGTTTGCGGGTGCAAACGACCCCACGGGCGTAAGACGCACCACCAGAGCAAAAAATTATCTTTCACTTGCTATGCTTATCATCGGTACCGCGGTGTTCCTTTTGTTCCCCGTGCCGCTGCTCAAGCTTTATATTGCGGAAGATACTCTTCCCGAGGTCGCTGACCTTATGCTCAACCAGTCGCTCGATTACCTCTACATAATGCTCATTGGACTTGCGCCCTTTGCAGTTTCGCAGGTCTACGGCTCAACGCTCCGCGAGGAGGGCGAGACCAAGCTCCCGATGATCGGCGGAGTCGTTGCGATCCTTGTAAACCTCGTTCTCAACTATTTCCTCATTTTCGGAAACGAATGCGGACTTTCCTTTATCACGTTTGCTCCTATGGGAGTAAAAGGCGCTGCGATCGCAACGGTCATCTCGAGATTCGTCGAGGCGGGAATGCTCGTTATCATCACCCACACGAAGAAGGACAAATACCCCTCCTTCGTCGGACTTTACCGCACCGCGAAGATACCGCTTCCGCTCTGCAAGGATATGCTCGTAAAGGGATCTCCCCTTCTTATCAACGAATTTCTCTGGTCCTTTGGTCAGGCGGTACTGCTTCAGTGCTATTCCGTCCGCGGACTTGAATGCGTTACCGCGGCGAACATTTCGTCAACCGTACTCAACCTCTTCAACGTAATCTGCTTCTCAATGGGTAGCGCGATTGCGATCATCCTCGGTCAGCACCTCGGAGCCGACGAGATCGACGAGGCAAAGGATTCTGTATGGAAGCTCTTCGCGCTGTCGGTTGCCTCCTGCGCCATAGCAAGCACCGCGCTCGGACTTTGCTCCGGCCTCATCCCTCAGTTCTATGACGCAAGCGAATACACCCGCGAGATGGCGGGCTCGATGCTCCTCATAGTTGCCTGCACGATGCCCATATTCGCATTCGCGCACGCGGTGTATTTCACGCTCCGTTCGGGCGGAAAGACGCTCCTCACCTTCATCTTCGACTGCGGATTTACCTGGGGCGTGACCATTCCCTTCGCCTTCATTTCCGCGCACTTCACGGGTATGTCGATCCTCACACTCTACCTCTTCGTCCAGCTCCTCGACCTGACAAAATGCATCGTCGGTTACATACTTATCAAAAAAGGCATCTGGATCAACAGACTCATTTCCGAATAAATCAAAATGCTCTGCTTCGGCAGAGCATTTTTTTCAAAATCTTGCAAAAATGCTTGATTTAGCATTAATAATATGTTATAATTACATTAATATCTTTTATATTCCGAAAGGAGTCAAAATTTATGGTAATTGCAGTTATCGGCTGCGGCAGAATTGCCCAGAACGCTCACTTCCCCGCTCTCGCTAAAATAGAAGGTCTTCGCGTAAAGTACGCTTGCGATCTTCTGATTGAGAAGGCTGAGCTGGTGAAAGAAAAATACGAAATGGTCGAGAACGCCATCACCGACTACAAGATCGCTCTCGCTGACCCCGAGGTCGAGGCTGTCTTCGTTCTCACTCCCAACTTCGCGCACTACACCGTAACGATGGATGCTCTCCGCGCAGACAAGCACGTCTTCTGCGAGAAGCCCGTTACAATCAATTACGCTCTTTCAAAGGAGATGGCTGACGAGGCTAACGCACGCGGCAAGATGCTCAACATCGGCGTTTGCAACCGCTATCACAAGTCGGTTGAAATGCTCCGCGAAATGAACGAGCGCGGCGAATTCGGTAACATCTACCACGTTTATTGCTCCTTCCGCGCACACCGCGGCATCCCCGGTCTCGGCGGTGCATTCACCACCAAGGCAGAATCGGGCGGCGGCGTTCTCATCGACTGGGGTATTCACTACTTCGACCTCATCCTCTACATCCTCGGCTCTCCCGAGCTCAAGACCCTCACAGCCAACGCTTACAACGAAATGGCGAAGGACATCAAGTCCTACACCTACAAGAGCATGTGGGCAGAGGAAACTATGAATCCCGAGGGCACCAACGACGTTGACGATATGGTCACCGGATTTATCCGCACGTCGGGTTCTTCCATCTCCTTCAACGGAGCTTGGGCGCAGAACATCGGCAAGGGCGAAGCCTTCATCGACTTTATGGGCGACAAGGGCGGTGCACGCCTTGACTACGGCAGAAAGTTCACCTTCTGGTCGGGTGACACACTCGAGTCCTTTGAGCCCGAATATGATATTCCCAACATGTATCTTTGCGAGGACGAGGCTTTCTTCGAGTCCTGCCAGAGCGGCGTAAAGAACCGTTCTCACATCGACAATATTCTTGACAGTATGCTTCTGCTTGACACTCTCTATCAGTCTGCAGATCGCGGCGAAGAGATAAAACTCTAAAAATGCGATTGTAAAACTGCGTTTTACAATCGGGATCGCGCGCTTATCGCCGCTTGTCAAAATCGTAGATTTTGACAGCTCCCCTCGGCGCGCGGACTCGCTTTGCTCGTCTGAGCGGTGTTTTTTCGGCGGCAAAGCCACCGAAAAAACGGATCTTATTGAATTATTAAATTTCTAATCAACAATATACGGAGGTAAATATTATGGGTTATTTTCCTATTGGCGCTATCGTTGACTCCTTTAAGATGGAGACACACGAAGCAATAAAGAAGGCGGCTTCGATGGGCATCGAGGGTCTTCAGATCTACTGCACAAAGGGCATTCACGCTCCCGAAAACTTCTCGAAGGCTGACCGCCGTGAGCTTCTTAACTTCGCAAAGGATCACGGTCTTCGCTTCTCCGCTATCTGCGGCGACCTTGGCGGCGGTGGATTCACTCACCCCGAGCTCAATCCCGAAAAGATCGAAAAGTCGAAGAGAATCATCGATATGTGCGCCGATCTTGAAACCGGCGTTGTAACCACTCACATCGGCGTTGTTCCCGAGGACAAGAACCACGAGCGTTATAAGATCCTTCAGGAGGCTTGCCACGAGCTTGCTATGTACGCCGACAGCGTTGGCGCGAAGTTTGCAATTGAAACCGGTCCCGAAAGAAGCATCGTTCTCAAGGAATTCCTTGATTCTCTCGGATCTACCGGCGTTTCGGTCAACCTTGACCCCGCAAACCTCGTTATGGTAACCGGCGATGACCCCGTCGGAGCTGTTTACAACCTTCAGAAGTACATCGTTCACACCCACGCAAAGGACGGCGTTAAGCTTCTTGACGTTGGACCCGAGATCGCTTACCGCGTTGTTCATCCCGTTCCGGAAGAGTTCCAGGGCAAGAAGTTCTATCAGGAAGTTCCGCTCGGTCAGGGCAGCGTTGACTTCCCCAAGTACCTTGCGGCTCTCAAGGACATCGGCTACAAGGGCTTCCTCACCATCGAGCGCGAGTGCGGCGAAGATCCCGCAGCGGACATCGGAATCGCCGTTGAGCACCTCAAGAAGAGCATGGCAGGTCTTTGATAATGAAGATTTCCGTTAGTTCATATTCGTTCCAGCAGTATATAAAGGCGGGCAAGCTCTCGCAGCTTGACACAGTTAAGGCGGCTTACGATCTCGGTCTGCGCGCCATCGAGTTCACCGATCTCTGCCCCGAATTCGGCAAGGCTCCCACTCTTGACGAGCAGAAGGAATACGCAAAGCTCATTCGTGCTGAGGCGGACAAATACGGTATGAATATCAACGCATACACCATCGGCGCGAACCTTTTCAAGAAAGGCGAAGAAGCAGAAAAAGAGATCGCACGTCTTTGCGGTCAGCTTGACGTTGCCGCAATCCTCGGCGCAAAGGTAATGCGCCACGACGTTTGCTGGGCATACGGCAAGGATGCGGACGCTCGCTCCTTCGAGCTTATGCTCCCCACCATCGCCGCTAATGCACGCAAGGTCACCGAGTATGCCGCTACCCTCGGCATCAAGACCTGCTCCGAAAACCACGGCACTATCGCGCAGGACAGCTACCGAGTTGAAAAGCTCTTCTCCGCAGTTGCACACGAAAACTACGGTCTGCTCGTTGATATGGGCAACTTTGCTTGCGTTGATGAAGACAGCGCAATGGCGGTTTCACGCCTTGCTCCCTATGCTTTTCACGTTCACGCAAAGGACTGGTTCGTTCACGAATTCGAAGAGGACTTCCACACCGGATACCAGACTCGCGGATGCCGCCGTCTTGTTGGCTGCTCCGTCGGTGAAGGCGACATTCCCGTGAAGCGTTGCCTCGCCATCCTCCAAAAGGCGGGCTACGACGGATACGTTTCCATCGAATACGAAGGTCCGAACGATTGCATTGAAGGCATAAAGCTCGGAATTGAAAATCTTAAATCATTCGGAGTGACTACCGAATAAATCAAATGTCTCCCGAAAATCGGGAGACATTTTTATAGGAGAAAATTTATGAAAATTACATTTATGGGCACATCCCACGGCGTTCCCTCCGCCGAAAGACATTGCTCCTCAACCCTGATACAAACAAACGGCTCCGCATACATTATCGATGCGGGTGCTCCGATCTATGACGAGGTCTTGCGAGCAGGTATCAAATACGAGGACGTCCGCGCGATCTTCACCACACATTGCCACGGCGACCATATCAATGGCATTTTCCACTTCATTGATCTTTCCCAGTGGTATTGGAAGAACTCGAATTACGACGCTTATCTGACCTCGCAGGCTGTTATTGACGCCATCCACGCGGTTCTGAATGCAGTATCCCCCGGTGCAAAATTCCCCGAGGACCGTATTCGTCTGCACCTTGCGACGTCGGAAACAAAATTCGAAGACGAGAACATCAAGCTTTCCTATATCCCGACCAAGCATATTAACGAGTATCACCTCAGCGCGGCGATGGATATCGAGCTTGAGGGCAAACGCATCCTCTTCACGGGCGATATGTCGCATAAGCTTGCAAAGGACGATTTCCCGAAGGTAGCATTCGAACGTGAATATGATCTCATCGTATGCGAGCTCGCACACTTCGGCATTCCGGAGCTTATTCCCTACCTTGATCGCGTCAAGACCAAGCGTTTTGCATTCACCCACGCCTCCGAGCGCAAATTCGGAGACATTGCAGAGCTTGCGGCTTCGGGAAAGTATTCATTTGAAATACTGCACCCGAATGACGGGGACATGCTTGAATTTTAACAAGACCAAAAGTTTTGATCAAACTTTTTCAAAAGTTTGCGGAGTTCGAGGCAGAGCCTCGAACTAATGCGAGAGCTTCAGCTCTCGCCCAATACCGCTTCAGAAACGGTGAAGCTTTGCTTCTCCGTTTCTGACCAAAGAAAGCCTTTCCGAATTTAGGAAAGGCTTTCTTTGGTCATTCTTATTATTTATTGAATAAAACGAGCCCCACCGAAACGGTGGGGCTCGTTTTATTCCGAACAGTCGGCGGGGCGCCGTCTGTTCGAAGCACACAAGGTTATTTCGCCCTCTGCGGAGGGCGACTTAAGGAACTTTTTGAAAAAAGTTCCTTAAGGATCTTCAAAAACTTTTCCGCTATTAAAGCAATTCGCTGAACTTAACGATATATCCGTCAAATTCGGTGCTCATTTCTTTAGTATATTCAGCCGAAGAATCATCGTAAACGCCGTAGACCTTCATGCCGGCTACTTTTGCCGTGCGACAGGCGCCGAGGTTATCGTCAAGGAATGTGACGTCCTCAACTCGCTCGCCGAGTCTTTTTGCCGCTTCGACGTAGATCTGCGGGTCGGCTTTGGTCATATCAAAATCGTTGCAAGACCAAACGTTATCGAAAAGATCGTAAAGTCCAAGGCGTTTGAGGCAGGGATCAAGCGTCAGATGCGGGCTTGCGGTCAGCACGTTGAGCTTATCGCCGCGCGCACGGAGTGCAAGGAGAGTTTCGCGGACGGTATCCTTTGCGGGGATATTGTTCGCATACTGCTCGTACATATAATCGCCCATACGCTTGGTGATCTCCCCGAATGTGAGCGGCATACCGAGCTCGAGATAATACTTTGCAGTGCCGATGTAGCCGAGGGGAGTGATGATCTTTATGACGTCATCGGGGTACTTTGTGCCTGTTTCGTCGAGAATGCGGAGCATCTGCGAAGCATATGTCGGCATCGAATCGACGAGGGTGCCGTCAAAATCGAAAAGGTAAGTCATTTTTATACTTCCTCAAAATCAACGGTCTTGCCGAGCTTATCCGACTCGAAAGCAGCCTCGATCACGCGGAGAACGCGACGCATCTGGTTGTGCTTAACGATTTGCTCAGCCTCGCCGCGGATCGCAGCGGTGAAGTTGCGGTAGTAATCGTGAACATCGGAGTCCATACGCTCGATGTAAGATTCCTCAAGGCTATCCTCGGAGCGGGGAGCCATTGTCTTGGTCATACCTGCTGCAGTAACAACGGGCTTGACCTCGCCCTCCTCGACGGTCTTGCAGGAAATGACCTTGGTGCGGTCGCGCCAATCGTTGATGATAGCCGCGCCGGCTGTACCGGTCATATAGAATCTGGGAAGCGAGATGAAGTGGTGAGTACCAACTTCAATGTGACCGACGGTATCGTCCTCAAAGATGATGTCGAGCTTGAAGCCGTCATCAACTTCCTTGTTGGTGATATGTTCACAGAGGCAGCGCACCTGCTTGATCTTCTTGTCCTCGAAGATGAGAAGCATCTGGTCGATGAGGTGAACGCCCCAGTCATAGATCATACCGCCGCCGTGCTCGGGCTTGCCTCTCCAGTCGCCGGGAACGCCACGAGAGCCGTGGATTCTCGATTCGCAGGAGAACACCTTGCCAAGCTTGCCGGAAAGATATGTTTCTCGCATCATACGGAAGTCGATGTCCCAACGGCGGTTCTGGTGAACGGTGAAGAGTCTGCCGCACTCGTTTGCAACGGCGATGACCTCCTCAAGCTCCTTCGTGTTGAGAACAACGGGTTTTTCGGTGATAACGTGCTTGCCCGCGCGGAGAGCCTTGATGGCGATCTCGGCGTGAACCTCATTGGGAGTCGCGATGGTAACGAACTTGATCTCGTCGTCCGCAAGAAGCTCCTCAAGGGAAGCATACGCGCGGATGCCGTTGGTCTTTGCAAGCTCGACCTTCACGGGATTGATGTCGTAGATACCGCAAAGGTACGCCACGTCACTCTCAAGAATATATCTGGTGTGCCAGCCGCCCATTCCGCCGTAGCCGATGACGGCGCAGCCTGTTTTCTGTACGTTTTTAACTTCGCTCATAGTTTTGCCTCACATTTTGTGGATTTTGGTATAACATACCTATACATATAACATTATAAGACAAAATATGCTTTTAGGCAAGTCATTTATGGGTGTTTATCAGACAAATGTTGCGATATACAAAAAGCAAGCCCAAACGAGCTTGCTTTTTTATTATTTATTGTTCTCTTCTCCTGCGAACAATACAGAAGAGTGAAACCGCAACCGCCATCCCACCGAGGCAGAGGGCGATAGTGTCGAATGCGCTGTCACCGGTTGAGGGCGCTTCGGCGACGGTGTAATCATAATCATGAGAAGATAAAATCATATCGGCAAATTCAGAATCACCAATGCGCCAACCGTCCGCGGTCTTTTCGAAAATGCATTCAACAACTATATCAATATTTTCCGGTTCAAACACTTTTTGACAGTAGACCAAAGCTTTTGCGCGGTTTTCCGTTACCTCGGTAAGTTCCACCTTGCCGTTTTCGGGAACGTAATAAAAGCCCAAATGGAGCTGAATAGCGTGAGAATTAATGAATCTTTCACCGTCTTTAACTATAAATAAATCTATATTGTTATCATAATAGTATTCAGTGCAGAATCTTTCGGCAACAGATTGTGTAAAGATGCTTCGTGACTTTTCAAGGAATCCTTCATAGGAACCACCCGGAAGGAACTGTTCCATCAAGGTTACATAAAGCTCATCGAATTTTTGTCCCTCTATCGGAACATACAGCTCTTTCCAATCAATTTTATATCCAAGTTCAAAAGGAGCACCTTGAACATAGACCATGTGATTCTCATAATAGTGATTTGAGAGCAACTCCCTTGAAGCAACCGCCGCATCTATCAGAGCTTTTGCATCTTTCTGTGTAAACTCCGCATCGGCAGCCGAAGCGCTCGGTGCGAGTGCCGAAAAGGCGGCAAAGCAGAAGGTGAGGGCTAAAATGATTGATAAAAACTTTTTCATTGTTTTGTCGTCCTTTCTTGGTAAAAGTTAAAGTATCTCTCTTTTGCGGCGCACGAGATAGAGCGCCGACATAATTATTGCAATTCCGCCGAGGCAGAGCGCGAGGGTGTCAAATGCGTTGTCGCCGGTGGCGGGGGAATCGAAATCCGAAGGGATCGCGACGCCGTATCTGTGGTAAACATCTTTATCGAGAACGGTGATTATCTCGCCTTCTGCAACGCTCGAGAAATCGTAATACTGTCTGAACAGCGTACAGTCGCCGAGTCGCCAACCGTCATCGGTTTTGACGAACTTGACGGGTATCCATCGGAGATTGTAACAATCTTCGCGCGGACCGTCGGGCTGAGTCCAATACAAAACGTAACCCGTCGCTTCTTTTTCTCCGATCACCATACGGTCGAAGATCAGCTCTTTGTCAAAGTCAATGGCATAGCTCCATGCATATATCTGAACATGTCCGCCTGCGTAATAATACCAATATATCTTGCCGTCACGCTCAACGTAAAGCGGTGCATTATCGACATACCGATCAAGATAATAGTCGTGACGGTTGAATCTGAACGCAAGGTCGGCAATATCTTCCGAATAGGTATCCGCGGCAAGCTTCTTATATTTCTCGAGCCAATCGGACGGGCGATTTGTCCCGCTGATTTCGCTGTATTTATAGCCGTCGATCTCCACCTCGTTCGAGCCCGAGGGGCCGTATATCTGCGTTTGCAGGAAGAGATACTGGGTATCCCTGATTATCATCGAAAACTCGTCGGCGAGCTCCCTTGTCGGGATGTCGCTTTCTGTATACGTATAATATATACTCCATACTGCGCCTGTAAGCATATCCGAAAATGGCGACTCTGCGATTCTCCAGCCCGCGTCGGTCTTTTCAAATTTGCACTCAATGCAGATTGAAATATCCCTCGGATACTCGGGCTTGACGCAATAGACGTTTGCGGTCGCGGTGTTTTCGCTGACCTCGGTGAGCTCAACTCTGCTGCGGTCGGGGAGGTAAAAGTACTCGGTTACGCCCGGGAGTATATACTTTTTGCCGTTCTCTGTAATAATAAGATCCGATAAGCTATAGGAATTTGCCTTGGTACATATTCTTTCAGCCAAGGTCTCAACGAGCGATTCACGCGCGAGCTTTTCAAAAGCGGCGTAGGACGAACCGGGCAGGAGCTCTTCGACCAAGGGATAGTATTCCGCTTCCGGGGCATGACGAGGTACATCAACATATATCACTTTATCCTCAATTTTCTTGCCCGCATCGCTGAGGAGATATTCCTTGTACTTTGCCTGATAATCGTTGAGATCGTTTCGCAGTACAGCCGCCGCGTCAACGAGAACCTTTGCGTCTTTTTGTGTAAACTCCGCATCGGCAGCCGAAACACTTGGAGCGAGTGCCGAAAAGGCGGCAAGACAGAATGTGAGGGCTAAAATGATTGATAAAAACTTTTTCATTGTTTTACCGTCCTTTCTTGGTAAAAGTTAAAGTATCTCTCTTTTGCGGCGGACAAGGCAGATCGCCGACATAATTATTGCAATTCCGCCAAGACAGAGGGCGATGGTATTATATGCCGCGTCACCGGTTTTCGGTGCCTCGCCGACGGTGTATTCAAAGCCATCGGCAGAGGTAAGCATATCGACGAAGGCTGATTCTGAAATAAACCATCGCGAGTTTCTTTCATTCTTTTCAAATTTGCATTCAACGTATATCGGAATAACCTTGCCGTCCTTTTTGAGGCCGCAATATACGCGTGCGGTTGCTTCCTTGTCCGTGGATTCCACGACCTCAACGACAACATCATTCGGGTCATACACAAACGAAAGATCATCAGCACCGTCGATATACGCCAGATATTCCGTACCGCCTTCGGTTATAAACATATCGAGATCATTGTTGTGATATGCTTTTGTCATAAAGGATTCTGCAACGTCATCGGTAAAATAAAACGCCGCATAATCATCAATTCCGATATTCTCGACATACTTCACGGTACGCTTTGAGCCATCGGAGGCTGTGATCTCTTTTACTATCTCCTTAGCTTCCTTCTGTTCGTGCTTTACGTAATCAAGATAGCTTTCGTAGTAACCGCAATACATTTCGATCATATAATCCATTACAGTTTCGTCAATGGTAGCCTTTGCCTCGGCATCCGTAAGCTTCAGAACCTCGGGATTGACTTTTTCGGGATTAGCCTTGCGGTAATCATCAAGTACGGTTTTTGACGAAGACAAAAGTAAACTGAATTCGGATTCCGCAATTCTCCAACCGTGCGATGTATTTTCAAATTTGCACTCCACTGCTTCACAGAATGAAGAACGTGGACCGTCCGCCCAATAAAAGCTCATTGTTATGATCGCAGTCGCACTTTTTGAATCCCCCGAAATAATACACAGCTGAACCTCTCCTTCTGAAGATCTATTGTATTGAAGGCTCGGTGTATAAATATATAAATTATGTGAAGAATTCTCTTGAAGCCCGTATCCGTAAACCTTTCCGCTTTCCGCAATATGATACATCGGCAAATCATGGGTCACGCCGCCCGGACTTGCGCCCGAGAGCTGATAAGCGCGTTCCGCGATTTTCTCGGTATAGATTTCTTTCGCCGCCTCGCGCATTGCGGAATACGATCCGCCGGGAAGCTTGGACTCATCCACCGGTTTGTAAATCAGCGTTTCGTCAATATGCGAGATGTAAATCTCACATATATCCTCGGATTTGTAATCAACAAGATTATCGTCCCAGTCATCTACTCTGGCATCACAGAAAAACTGATATGCTCTTTCCACCAATTCTCTTGCTTCCCTCTCGCTGATCGTCGCGCTTTTTGCCGAAATACTCGGTGCGAGTGTCGAAAAGGCGGCAAGACAGAATGTGAGTGCTAAAATGATTGATAAAAACTTTTTCATTGTTTTACCGTCCTTTCTTGGTAAAAATTAAAGTATCTCTCTTTTGCGGCGCACAAGGCAGAGCGCCGATATAATTATCGATATTCCACCGAGGCAGAGGGCGATAGTGTCAAACGAGTTGTCGCCCGTTGCGGGGGATTCGATGGGAACATAATCATCAAAACCAATCGAAGTCATCATCTCGGTATAAGCGCAGTCATCGATCCTCCATCCGTCGGCTGTCTTGAGAAAGATACAATTAATATATGAGTCAAGATAGCCTTCATCCCCGGGAAGGCAGATCGTCGTTGAGATCCTCGCGGTAACCTTATCAGGCGTTCTTTCCAAAACGGTGAAATCATAATCATTATTTTCTTCGAACACCAAGGAGAAGACCTTTCTCTGCGCATCGCCCCACGCGATGTATGTTTTCCCGTCGCGCTCCACAAAAAGCGGATAGCCCTCGAAGCAATAAGCCTGATAAACCGATTCTGCAGCTTTTTCGGTGTAAACCTCGTCTACTGCGGTGCGGAAAGCATCCATAGAACCGCCGTATAGCATAGTCGGATCAAGCAAAACATAGTATGCCGACCTTGTGTCATCATTATAATAGAAATCATCCGATGTCGAACCGCCAAGCAACGGAATTCTGTTGTGTGTCTGACAGTGGATCAAAAACGCCTTTTGCAGAAGCTTGACAGCCTCGTCATCGCTCAGATAATCGGGGGCTTCATCCTCGGCGGCAAAAATACCGTCGTACAGAACAAGCTCTCTTTCCCAATCGTCAAGCATATTGAAATCGTTATATCTCAACATAGAAACAAAGGGTCCGCCCGAAATACGCCACCCATCATCCGCGCGCTTGAAATCGCATCTTATCCAATAATGATTGGTATCTTCACCTTTTGTTCCGACATTACATCTGACGTATGCAGAGGCAGTGTCTGCATCGCCGCCGATAAATTTGATCTCTATAGAGTCCGCGGACACTCTATCTTCGGCATTTTCTTCACGAGTAACTTCGTATCCGTATAAGGAAACAAATTCATAATCCAACTTGCGGATGGTAGTATACACAACACCGTCCTTATCGACGTAATAATTCGGAATATATCTGTATACCGATGAATAAGTGGGATATTTATACATCTGCTCGGGCAGATAATCACCGTAATAAATGCTCTCTGCAACCTCTTTCATTCCCTCGTAAGAGCCGCCTGGGAGTCTTTCTTCGTACACGCGATAATAGCTGACCTCTCCGGCGCCGAAAACGTTAACCTTTATCTCCTGCTTATAATCAGCAATATCGCCTCCGCCCCAACCTCTCACCGCCGCTCGGTAGAAATTCCACGACCGTTCAATGAGATCAACGATCTCGGCTTCCGTGATAGTATCGCTCTTTGCCGAAGCATTTGGCATAATTGCACTCAAGGCAGCCAAAACAAAGGCGAGAGTTAGGATCATTGATATTATTTTTTTCATAGACATTCCCTCCTTTTTGGTTGTCTTTTGGGGATTCTACCCTAATTTTATTTTAGCATAAACAAAAAAGCAAGTCAAGAAATACTTTTTCCCGACTTGCTATTTTGTATTATTGCACAATTTTGATTATTCGGTTTTGGTTATGTTAAACAAAAACCGCTTCTTTCTGTCCACTGACCACTAATCACTGACCACTGTTCTCCGCAGGAGAATACACAAAGCTCCAAACTCTCCATTCGCCTTTATAGAGGACCTGCAGAACGCTGATGCTTCCCGCGAGTGTATCTGTCTGCTCTGTGCCGTCAACGGTACGTGTGCGCGTTACGCTGAATTCAACACGGCAGGAGAGGCTCTTTTCGGTGTAGGCGACAAGATCTGTCGCGGTCTTTGAATCGACGGTGAAGGAGTCGTATTTGGGCATCAAGTTGACGTCGCGGTAGGATTCCATCACTCCGACGTAGCCCGCCGTACCCTCGATCATCTGCGCCTTGATGGCGTTGTAATTATCGTTGAAAGCCTTTTCGTTCGCGGCATTGTTCCATGCACCGCCGCCGCAGATGTATGCAAGATAGCTTTCGGCAAACTTTTCAGCCGCCGCAATGCGCTCGGCATCGAAAACATCGCCCGCGCTGAAATCGAAATCACATCTCATTTCGTATCCCGAAACGCTCTTGCCCGCCAAAGGAAGCTCGATGCCACCCATTTTTGCGGTCACGTTCGGCTCGGCAAGGTAGCCCGTGAGAATATATTTTTCAAAATTCGGGACCGCGCCCTCGATAACTCCGAGCTCGGAAACCTCATATCTGCCAAGTGCGGTGAAGCCATAGGCAATATCCTCGGCGGTCGCTGCGGTTTTATTGTCGGCGGCTATCGCCTTGCCGTTGACGAAAAGCTCCGCTCCCATCGGGAGAATGACGGTCAGGGTGTACTTGCACTCCGAGGGGGTATCAAACTTATACTTTCCGCCCTCGTTCGACAGCAGAGCGACCTCCTTGTCGCCTATCTTCGCCTCGACCTCAACCTCGCCAAAGAGGTTATCGACCGTCCAGACGCTGAGACGCGGAAGAGTTCCGGTTCCGCCGTCATCAAGCGCACCGAGTTCACCGTCGATCTCTGTTCGGTTTGCCCATTCTTCGGTCAGCTTGATTCCGCTGACGTATGCATCAACGCCGACGGGTACTGTGACGCTGATCGAATGCTTTGCGCTTTCGGGGTAATAGAAGAAGTACTCGCCCTCGCCCATCTGCTCGCAAACAAGGCTCGCGCCATCAAGCGTTGCGGAAAGCTCGGGGAGGAAATACACGTCATTGAAAATGTAGATGTCGCAAGGAGCAACGTCATGCCCCTTCTCCGCTATCGAAAGTGCGGGGTATGCCGCGCCCTTGTTTTCCTTCATAGCGGGATCAATCGCCGCACCGTTGACGGTGAGGGATGCACCCGCGGGGAGGATCACGCGGTATTCGGGGAATTCGACGGTGTCGAAGAAATCGATATCAAATTCAACGCGCACCGCCTGCCACTCGCCCGTGGAGAAAAGACCGACGGAGCTATCGGAAATGACAAGTGCGGCGAAATGTATGCCGTCCGAGAAGAGCTCATATACGGGATAACCCTCCGTCGATGGAGTCATTCTTCGGAGATACGTGATCTCACCGAGCTCAAGCACGGGAGAAAGAACGTCATAAGCAAGCTTTGAAGCGTCCTCATAAGCGGGATAGGTGTTCGGAAGATTCAATCTGAGCTGCTGACGCCAGCCTTCGATATCCTTTTCCGCGATATAACTTTCAACAAAAAGGTCGGCGCGTCCCGCCTCGCGGATCTCGAAAAGCCGCCAAGCAACAACGGTGAGAATTCCGATCACAAGAATTGCGGCGCTGAAATAAGCAAGCAGACCCTTGAGAAGCGCATTTGCTTTCGGATGTCTTCTTCTCTCCTTGCCCGCGAACTGCGCGTCAAGCCCGATGCCGATCTTTGAATTCACGTCACCGCGCTTGCCCGAGGTTTCGGACATTGATATGATATTTTTTACCTTGCCGATCTCTTCGGGGTTGTTCTTGGGAAGATTGTTTTCCGACATCAGTTGGCACCTCCCTTCACGATAAGAGAGAATCCCTGCTCGCTCTTTGAGCCGAGCTGACCGATACCGTTCGCGTAAAACGCTCCCTCGGCACGGATAGCGGCGGCGCTTACAGCACCGTATTCGTACATAAGCGAAGCAAGCTCGGAATATGTGATACCTGCGGGATAGAATCCGCGGTCATTTGCAAAAATGAGGATCAGAGAGCCGTCAGCCGCCTGACCGATAGCGGCGCGCGAGGAATAACCGCCGCCGAGAGAATCCGCAGGCGAACCGCCCGCGATGAGAACTCGATCGACCGAAATGCCCCAAAGGTAACCCGAATTCGCCGCCTCGTAGAGAGTTTTTGCGCCGATGTCGAGAATTCCGTCATCGCCCATCGCGCAGAAGCAATAGATCTCGCCGTCGTCGCCGCGATAGGAAATGTAATCGCCGATGATAAACGCATCAACGTCGTCCGTAAGGCCAAAGGCGTATTTTGCATCGGCAACGCCATCGTTTTTCTTGCCGAGAGCAACGTCATCGGGCGAGATACCCGTAATGACAACGGCATCCCAGGCGGACGATGCATCATTTATATAATGTAGCTTTGTTTGATAATTCTTCGAGATGCTGATCTCGCCGTCCTTTTGCGCGGGAGGCATATAGAAGAGAGAGCCCTCAAGTTCATCGGCGGTGAAAAAGAGCCCCGCCAAAGGGAAACGCTTTTCAGCAAAAGTGGCGCAAAGACGCTCGGACTCCGACTTTGCAGGTCCCTTGGCAACGACAAAGGCGGCGCCCGCAAGAGCCCCGAGAAGTATGACGGCTGTAAGAAGGATCACAAGCGCCAGCGCAAGCAATGCCTTCCCCGTTTTTTTCTTCCTTTTGATAACCTTTGACATACAGGCCTCCGAGCATAATTTTCTATTATATATTGTACAACAAAATGCGACAAAAGTCAAGATGTTTAAAAAAATAACGGCCGATCACTCAGCCGTTATTTCTTCGGTAATTATTTCTTCTTTTGGCAAAATAATGCCAAGAGCTGTCATCACGTTATCCGCGCCCGCATTCATTGCCGCGCGCGTTTGCGATTCGCAATCGGGTTTCTCGCCGCAACCAAGGAGCACTCTGACAGAAAATTCACGGCAGATCGCGCGCGTTCTTGAAACTCGGTCTGTTATCAACGATTCCGCAGTCATAAGTGCGGGAACCTTGAGAGAACAGAGGTCAAGCGCAAGAAAACCGCATCTTTTCGTGATCCCGCTGAGCTCACCTTGTGCCTCGGGCGCAATAAAGAAATCAAACGGGAGCGCAAGCCCGATGGCGGTGTCCCTTCCCTTCTGCTCATAGATATCCGAAATGAAAGAAATGCCTTCCTCTACCGCAAAATCAAAACCGACAAGCACGATCTCCTCGATTCCCGCATCAATAAGCTCACATATCAACGCGATCTCGTAAGCTCGCATAATATCGCGGCTTTGTGCGGGACGATCGGGATGGTCGATCTCAAATATGCCGCAGATCGGCATTCTCTCGCCGTAAAACGCCTTTATTTCAGACAATCCATCTTCAAGTTCTGTTTCACCGATCACATCGATACCATATTCAAGGCTGATCGGCGAGGAATACGCAAGCATCATCTCTCCGCTTTCCAGGTTCTTTTCTCGTAAAGAAAGCGAAAGCGAATCAAATCTGACAGGCTCTTCGGGTACGGAGGTGTCTTCCTCCGCGATTTCCGTCTGAGTTTCGGTTTCATTCGCTACAAACTCGCCGCCGAAATATATTCCCATCGCAATGACCTCATCGGGGGCATTGGCGTAATATATCTCTTCCTCTGTGGTGGAGGGCTCGGTGGTATCCTCGATCACCGCTTCCGCAAGCCCGCGCAGATAGTTACCGAGCATGACTGCAAACACGAAAAGGATGAGGGCGGTGCAACCGAATATGACCGCAAGCTTTCCGCCCTTGCCCATCGGAGCGTGATGACGGCTTCTGAAGGCTCTGCGCCTTCCGCCGCTGACTATACCCATTTATTCGATCTCCAAAATATTTATCGACTTGCCGTAATCGTTAAGGCTGAATTCAAGGCTTTCTTTATAGGAAGCAAGAACCTTGTTGAACTCGGAACCGAGGATGTCGTCCTTGAAATCCTCGTAATTCTGATTGATGTAATCAGCTTCGGGCTCAAGACGGAGGATTATATAATAACCGTCAGCGGTTTCAACAACGTCGCTGAGGTCATTAATTCTAAGATCAAACGCCGCAAGCTCATATTCCTCACCGTAATCGGACGTGTATCTTGCAAAATACTTGCCGTGGGTGGTGGTCATTGTGTAATCTGCGCAATGGATGCCCTTGAGCATTATCATCTCAAGCTCCTTGTTGTCGCTTGCCGCAAGCTGAGCCTGCAGATCCTTTGCCTTTGCAAGGTTTTCTGCATTCACACCCGAAATGAAAATGTGATTTGTGCGGAGGAAATCGTCCGATTTGAGATATTCGTCGATATATTCATCGCTGCTTTCAATTTCGCCAAGGTCGCGCACGAGGATATAGAAAAGCTCGTTCGCGCATTCCTCAGCGGCACTGTAAAAGCGGAAAAGATTGTCAGTCAGATACTGCGAAGCGAGCATCTCCTTATACTTTTTGAATCCGCCGCATTCGTCAACCGCAAGCTCGACGTTTTCCTGAACCGCCTCAAGGATGGGCTTTTCGTTCATCATAAGCGCAGCACCGCCGCCAACATAATAGTAATCAGCCATTGCCTGAACGGCATAATAGTCGCTGACCATCTTTTCGCTGACAAGCGACCAGAGCTCGTCCTTATAGCTCTCTGCCTTTACGGGATCGGTCCATATGTCCTCGCCGTATTTGAGAGCCATATCGCGCTTGAAATTGAGAACGAGATAGCGAAGCTCCTCGTATCTGACGTCGTATTTTCCTATTTTACCAATAACTGCCGCCTCTTCCTCCGTGCTCTTGATCGGCTTGACACCGCAAGAGGTGAGGACCGCAGAAAGACAGATAAGCAAAGCAAGTGCAAGCGAAAGTCGCTTTATAACCTTGAAGTTCATATTATTCTCCTATTAATATAATTATTCAGTTAATGATACCACATTTTTGTTACTCCAATATGAATATTTGAAAATTCATATAAAAATTTGCAAAAACCATTTGCAACCGAGGCAAATATATGATATACTATATATAATAAAAATTAAAGAGGACGTTTATCATGGAAGAAAAAAACAGAATATCGCTCTCATCGCTTATAAAGGAATTCAAATTTGAAGAAATATACCTGCCGTCATCGTCAAACGAGATCTACGTAACCGTGCCCGAGGTCGATCGCCCCGGACTTGCGCTTTCGGGATTTTTTGATTTCTTCGAGCACTACCGCATTCAGCTCATCGGCATCGCGGAATACACCTATCTCTCGGCTATGACCGAAGAAAAGCGCGATGTGCACATTCGCGATTTCGTTGCGCACAAGCCGGTTGCGATCATATTCACATCGGGCAACAAGCCCTTCCCCGAGTTTATCAAATATTGCATCGAATACGAGGTTCCGCTTCTGCTCACCGAGGAGCTGACATCCGCTACCATGGCGGCTCTTTTCGCCTCGCTCAACGTTCATCTCGCGCCCTGCATCACACGCCACGGCGTACTCGTTGAGGTCTACGGCGAGGGTATCCTCATCCTCGGCGACAGCGGAGTCGGTAAATCCGAGACAGCGATCGAGCTTGTAAAGCGCGGTCACCGCCTTATCGCAGACGATGCGGTTGAGATCAAGCGAGTATCGAAAAAGGCACTTGTCGGTCAGGCGCCCGAGATCCTGCGCCACTACGTTGAGCTTCGCGGCATCGGTATTATCGACGTCAAGCGTCTTTACGGTATCAGCGCGGTCAAAGACACCGAAAAACTCGACCTTGTCATCAATCTTGAATCCTGGGTTCAGGGCAAGATGTACGACCGACTCGGTCTTGACGACCAGACCGTCAACATCCTCGGCATTGAGCTGCCCTCTCTGACCATACCCGTCCGCCCCGGACGAAACCTTGCCATCATCCTTGAGATCGCGGCAATGAATAACCGTCAGAAGAAGATGGGATATAATACCGCCGAGGAGTTTAATAAGAGACTGATGGCGATGATGGGGATAGAAGAGTGATAAGTGTAAAGTGAAAAGTGAAAAGTTATGGTGAATTTCCGCCCGAATCGGGCGGAAATTTTCATTTTTATTAAAAAGGATGAAGTTTTGATCGAACTTTTTCAAAAGTTCGCGAATTCTTAAGGCAGCGCCTTAAGTCGCGCTCCACAGAGCGCGAAACTTCCCTTGTGCTTCGAAATGGGGGCGCCCCGCCGCCATTTCGAACTAAAACGGCATCACCCTTGCGGTGATGCCGTTTTAGTTATATCAAGATTTTTTATTATCCTCAAAGCAATGCACAAGGCGGATAGTATAAAGAACAGCACAATCAGAGCTAATTGAATTTAATATTAACCTAAAAAGGACTTCCCTACATTCGGAAAGTCCTTTTTAGGTTCAAAACGGAGACGCAAAGCTTCACCGTTTTGAAGCATTGTAGCGAAAGCTAAACTATTTGCCTTCGGCAAATAGTTTAGCTTTCGCATTTTATTCGAGACGCTGTCTCGAGCTCTGCCACCTTTTGAAAAAGGTGGACGAAATCTTTTCGACTTTTTTCTCTTCAACAGGGAAGTATTTTCTTTTTTCTTCAAAACTCGTGATACTGTTGAGACTCCGGCAGACTGTCGGTTTCGGAGTGAGACTCTTTTTGGCGGTAAAATGATTGCGGTACAGACGGGAAAGCGAGGTCAGAATGTCCGCAAACGACCAAGGACCGCAGAACGAACCAAACCGTACCGCGCTCGAGGCAGCGGCAGATAATGGGAGCATCGTCAAGCTGTTTGACGAATACCTCACCCTCTGCCAAGCCGAGGGCGCGGACGGAAAACGCAAAAACGCGGGCAGGATACCGAACGTCGCAGGCTTTTGCAGATTTACCCACAGCACCCTCTCCGATTTTGAAAGGCTTCGAAACACACGCCCCGAGGTTCACGGCGCGCTTTGCGCCGCCCTTGAGGACGAGGCGCTCAACTCGGAAATGTCCGCCTCCATTCTTTCGGTCTATCTCAAGCTCCGCCTGGGTTATTCGGGCGAGGAAAAAGCTGAAACAGGTATAACCGATACGGGGCAGATCCGTTTGATCTTCGATCATGACGCTTATGAAGACGGCGGATAGCGCACCCGAGCGCGCGCTTCACATAAAAGGCTCGCCGAACAGCCGTCAGCGCGAATTTTTCGCCTGTCGGCAAAAGTACGTTGCCTACGGTGGAGCGCGCGGAGGAGGAAAATCATGGGCGCTGAGGCGAAAGCTCGTGCTTATGTGTCTGCGATATCCCGGACTTCGCTGCCTGCTTGTGCGAAGAACTCTCCCAGAACTCCGTTCAAATCATCTCTCTCCCCTGCTCGCCGAATACGGAGCGATCCTCTCTTACAGCGAGCGCGACAAGGAGCTGACACTTGAAAACGGAAGCCGCATCACCCTCGGCTACGCCGCAGCGGAACGCGATGCACTCCGCTATCAGGGTCAGGAATACGACGTCATAGCCCTCGACGAGGCAACGCAACTGAGCGAATATCAGTTTTCAATCTTCAAGGCCTGTCTGCGAGGCACGTCGGACCGCCCAAGGCGGATCTATCTCACCTGCAATCCCGGCGGGATAGGTCACGCCTGGGTCAAAAGGCTCTTTATCGATCGCGAATACCGCACGGGCGAGAACCCCGATGATTACGCCTTCGTCCCCGCAACCGTTTTTGACAACGATACCCTAACCCGCGCCGATCCCGACTATGTGCGCAGGCTCGAATCATTGCCGACACGCTTGCGAGAGGCTTGGCTTTACGGAAAATGGGACATCTTCGAGGGGCAATTCTTTACCGAATTCGACGAGGCACGTCACGTATGCGCCGCAAATGCCATCCCGCGCGCTTACCACACGATCGCCGCCTTCGACTACGGTTTTGATATGCTCGCCGCCTACATCTGCATCTGCGACCGATCGGGCAGAATCTACGTTACCGACGAATTCTGCGCCCCGAACCTGACGCTCGGCGAAGCCGCAAAAAAGATCAGCGAGCTTTGCCGAGGGAAGGGCGTGGAATTTGCCGTTGCGTCGCCCGACCTTTGGAACCGCAGACAGGACAGCGGAAAAAGCGGATTTGAAATAATGCAATCCGCGGAAGGTATGCCGCCGATGCGCCCCGCGGATGACAGGCGCATTCCCGGCTGGAGAGTTGTCCGCGAACATCTTGCCGACCGTGATGACGGCACCCCCGGCTTACTTATCAGCGAGCGCTGCCGCGAGCTGATAAGATGCCTGCCCGCCCTGCTCTTCGACAAAAGCCGCACCGAAGACGCCTCGTGCGAGCCGCATTCGGTCACCCACTCGCCCGAGGCGCTGAGATACGCTCTTATGAGCCGTTTTGCAGCTGCCGATGAGGGTGGTCACAAATTCCGATTCAGAAATGATCGAACAAATTCATTTTTTGACTGAAAAACAACGTCTGTACCGCGTCAAAAAGTGAAAATTCAACGAAAGGAAAAATTATGGCAGCAATCAAATTCAAAAACGCCTGCGGCGTTGAGCGAATGTATGAAAACGGCTTTGGCGGCATCGACCGCACCAGTCAGCAAGGGAATTGCTTTCTTACCGAAAATCTCGACATTTCTGACGACGGCTCGCTGAAGACGAGAGCGGGCTACTCCTCGGTTGCCGAGTATCAAGGCAATTTGCGCGCAAGCTTCAATTTTGCCGGCAAGCTATACTCGGTCATAGGCAATTCGCTGATCGTCACCGATGTCAAAAGCGGCATCTCCGAGCTTAAAGGCAGTCTTGATAACGGCGAGGGGGAAGCGGATATCTTCTGCTTCGGCGGTGAGATATACATCCACGATGGGATATCCTTTTATTATCTCAAAGATGATGTACTCACTCTTGTTGAGGGTTATGCCCCTCTCTACGGTATGGGCTGGAATCCAAAATCAGCCGGCGCTGTAAATGAGGATCTGAATCTTCTTTCAAACCGCATCAGAATATCATATTCTGTCACATCAACGACCAATAAATTCAGCCTTGGTATCAAAGCGGCATCGATCGACAGAATGGAGATCAACGGAACCGAAATGGATCTTGTCACAAACAACATTCGTTTAGATGTGGCAGATCCATCAATAGCGCACACGCACTCTCTTGCCGGCGGAATGACAGTCACCTTCTGGCTGACGCTACACCCCGACTCCGCAGAAACTCACCGTATCAAAGGGGCAACAAAGGCATTTGTCTTCGGCAACCATGGCGGCGAAAGGCTCTGCCTTTACAATCCCGGCTCATCCTGCAACTTGTATTCATCTATGCCGATCAGCCGAGATGCGCAATCATCCTCGAAGATCACCGCACCCGATTCCATCCCGCTTTACATCCCCGTATCTTCTGCGCTTTGCATCGGAAGCGGAGCTTATCCGATAACCAACATTGCGCATCATTACGGCAGAGGAATTCTTTTCACCGAAAAGGACGCCTGGTTCATTGATTGGGACGGTGAGGAAGCAAATGTTGCCGTGCTGAAGCCAAAAAGCTTTATGCTCAACTCTGCAATCGGAGCCGAGTATATCCACAGCTCCGCATATTTCGACAACGACCCGATAACCTACTTTTGCGGCAGGCTTTGGCGATGGCATTCGCAATCGGGCGTGCGTGACGAGTGCAGCGCTTCGATGCTCTCGGATGCGGTTGCGGAGCTTATCCCCAAGGATTCGGAGAGAATTTCAATGCTTTCTCTGCCGCAAAAGCAAAAGATATTCATCGCGGATGCCGAGGACAGCGAGGGGAGGCTCCTTGTTTACGATTTGGCGCGGAAGGCGTGGACCGTCTATAGCGGAATCTTCGCCGAAAGGCTTTTCCCATACGGCAATCTGCCCGCGTTTTCAAGAGGAGGCTGCATATACGCCTTCCTCGATGATCTCGTGGAAGACAACGATTCCGATGAAGTATTCCAAATCAAGTCAAGGCTTGTGACTCACTTTTTGGATTTCGGATGTCCCGAAAAGACAAAAAGGAGCGTCACCGCGTTGCTCGAATACGATCTTTCGGGTGATGGCGGCACTTTGATTCTTGAAACCGAAAAAGGTGAGCGTGTGACGGCGCCCCTGCACGGTAAGGAGGGCGGCGGACGCGAGCAATTCTCTTGCCGAATTCCAATGCCGCGATTCAAAAAGCTGCGCTTGAGCGTTGAAACCGACTCGCCCTCCGTCATTTACAACGCCATTCTTTCAGCAAAGTAAGAAAAGGAGAAACAATGACCAAAACACCACAAAACAAAACCTGGCGGCAATATGAAGCCGGCAGAAACTACAAAAGGCAGATCGGTCTTTACTCGCGAATAGCCGAAAACGAGCGATTTTATCGAGGTGACCAATGGCGAGGAGGCGAGGGCTTACCGAAACCCGTCTTCAACGTCATCAGCCGTATAGTCGATTATCTCGTTTCAAGCGCCGCCGTCGGCGACGTCAAGATCACGTATTCGGATGAAAATCTCCCATTCGCGCCAAACTCTGCAGAAGAGGAAAGGATCAAAAAGGCGATCGATCTGCTCACAGAAAACGCCGCATACCGTTGGGAGCATTCGCGTCTGCAAAGCGTGATCTACAGCCTGCTTTACGATGCCGCGCTATCGGGCGACGGACTTCTTTACTGCTCCTGGGACGCCGATTCCCGCGGGTGCGACGGTTGGAAGGGTGACATCGTGACTCAAACGCTCGATTCCGCCAATGTCTTCCCCGCCGACGTTACAAATCCCGATATTCAGTCGCAGGATTACATAATCATCTCTGGCAGAGCGAGTGTTGATCAGCTTCGCCGTGAGGCACGCGCCGCGGGAGTCACCGAGAAAGAGATTGCCAAGATAACTGCTGACGGTAAATTCGAACTTGCCGAAAGGGGCGCGGGTGAGCTTGCAAAATTCGAGCCCGAATACGAAGGTGATGAGGAACGTGCGACCTATCTTATCAAATTCTTCCGCGAAAACGGAAAGGTCGTATTTGAAAAATCCACGCGCGATTGCCTCATCAAGCGCGTTGTAACCCCCTGCAAGCTTTATCCCATTGCTCATTTCTCGTGGCAAAAGGCAAAGAACTGCTTCTTCGGCAACTCGCCCGTAAGCTCAATGATCGCCAATCAGAAATACATCAACCGTGCATACGCAATGCTTATGAAGCATATGACCGACACAGCGTTTTCAAAGGTCATTTATGACCGCACACGCATTCCCGAATGGACAAATGAGATCGGCGAGGCTATCGGCGCGGTGGGCGGAGGCAACCTTGCCGATGCGGTAACTGTAGTCGGCACGGGCAAGCTTGAAGAGGGTTATCTTGAGCTTATCGAAACTGCGGTAGCGATGACAAAAGAGCTTGCGGGAGCAACGGATACCGCCCTTGGCAACGTCAACCCAACCAACACAAGCGCGATCCTTGCGCTTCGCGAGGCATCAATGCAGGCACTTGAGCACGTTCAAAGCTCACTTTATCTCTGTCTTGAACAAATGGCTTGCATCTGGGCTGATATGACTCTCTGCTTCTGCCCCGACGGCAGACCCATTCGCACTCGCGAGGGCTTTGGCAAGCTCTTTCCCTCAAGCCTTCATTCCCTGCTTCTTTGCGCGAAGATCGACGTTCGCGATTCGGCACGCTATTCCGCATCGGGCACCTTGAGTGTGCTTGACAAGCTGCTTGAAGGCGGTCACATCACACTTGCCGAATATCTCGACCGACTTCCCGAGGGACTCGTTCCCGAACGAAGATCTCTTGCAGAAGCACACAGAAAGGAGATCACCAATGGATGAATTGATTGATATGATTCAAGAAGAGGTTCTCACAGAATCAGAGGACACTCAAACACCCGATCTTCACGCCGAGCTTGAAGACCTTCGCGCAAAGCTTGAAAAAGCCGAAAGCGCCACACGCGAGATCATTGATGGTTGGCGCGAGTTCACCGAGCTTTACCCCGATGCGGATATTTCAACTCTTCCCGATTCCTTCAATGCCGCACTTGAACGCGGTATACCTCCCGCCGCGGCATATGCGCTTGAAATGCGCCGTCGCGAGGTGACAGAGCTGAAGATCGCACGGGCAGACCGCAAAGCACGAGAGCAATCCTTTGGCAGAATAGAAACAGCCGAGGACAGCCTCTATTCCCCCTCCGAGGTGCGCGCAATGAAGCCCGCCGAGGTTAGAAAAAACATCGAAAAGATTCGCCGTTCTATGAAGAGCTGGCACTAAAAACAAAAATCATTTTTAAAATAGAAAGGAAATATTAAAATGGCACTTGCAAACTTTATCTCTACCGTATGGAGCGAAACTCTTCTTTCCCAGATGGACAAAAAGTACATCGCCGTCGCAAACTGCAACCGCGAGTTTGAGGGCGAGATCAAAAACCGTGGCGACCGCGTAAAAATTTGCGGTATCGGCGACATCAACATCTTTGATTATACAAAGAACGTTGACTTTGAAACCGGCGCACAGGAGCTTACGGATTCTGTCAAAAATCTTCGAATCGATCAGGCGAAGGCATTCAACTTCCAGATCGATGACATCGACCGCGCACAGAGCGAACCCAGACTTATGGATGCCGCAGTAAAGAACGCCGCAGCCGCCCTTGCCAACACAGCGGACAAATATATCTTCTCCCTTTGCGCTCAGGCAGGCAGCAACATCGAAGCTACCGCAAACGTTGAAAACATTCTCGGTCTGATCATTGATGCTCGCACCAAGCTTCTTGAAAACAACGTTGGCGACCCCGGTGACATCGTTGTTGAGGTATCCCCCGCAGTCGGCGCGCTCATTCTCAAGAGCAAGATCAACGTTTCAAACACCGATACTGCGCTCGAGGCAGGTTGCATCGGTTACGTTGCGGGCTGCAAGGTTTACGTTTCCAACAACGTTGTTGTCGCAGAAAACGTTCACAAGTGTATGGCTCGTTCAAAGCGTGCCATCGCATTCGCCGAGCAGCTTTCCGAGATCGATGCTTACCGTCCCGAAAGACGATTTGCCGATGCCGTTAAGGGGCTTCACCTCTACGGCGCGCAGGTCATCTATCCCACAGAGATGGTAAGACTCGACCTTACCGTTGCCGCGTAAGCTTTGAAAGGCAGGCAAAAAAATGACCCTGCAAAGCGTTTATGACACAGCCCTTCGCCTTATCGGTGAAGTAAGCGGCTCGATATCCGAATCCGAGCTTGCGGAGCGCGCGCCTTACATAGGCGCGGCGCTCTGCACCGAGGCATCGGCACTCGACCGAGCATACCGCAAAGCCTTCGGGCTTGAAGAGGCAGAGCCCTTCCCCGCTCTCTTTCTCAGCCTTGATTCGGATTTTCCGCTTTCCGACCGATTCGCGCCCGCTGCGGCATATTATATGGCGGCAATGCTCATCCTCGACGAGGACACCGAGCTTTACGAAAAGCTTTTCGACCGCTGGTGCAACGATCTCGCCGCGATATCTGCGGAGATCCCCTTCGTTAAGGGCTCCACGGCTGACGTCTATCCCGATTAAATAAGCAAAAAACGGATACTCAATTTCCGAAAAGGATTTGAGTATCCGTTTTTTATTATATACAAGCAATAAATTCGTCGATATTGTGAACCGTGGAAACGACTGTATGCGCATCTTTGCCCATAACTTCATCGGAGAGATAATCTGACTCGATTCCCCGTTTTTTCAGGCGGGCAAGGAATTTTTCCGAGTCCTCGACTCGCTTGAAGGATTTTTCAAAAACTGCCGGAAAATCAAGCGTTTTGTATCCGTGCTCGGATGAAGCGGATTTGATTATCTTTTCTCTGATTTCGTCAAAAAGCTCGGAGTTATCGCGAAAATCGGCTTCATTTCTTGAGATTTCGTGCTTGGTAACGACGATCGTGATGCCGCTTACCGCACGCTTTGCTTGTGCGCAAGCTATATTGCCCGCGCAGAAAAAGACCGAGGGTTTGCTGTGCGACGCCGCAATATAGGCATCCATATCGATCTCGCCGATATATTTTCCGTTCAGTTTATAGAACTGCACGGTCTTACTGCTCATCGTATGTGCCAGCACGCCGCCGAGAGTGCCCTCCATTGCGTGATAACCGAAATAGCAGATGCAGTCATAGTCATCGGCAAAATACATTCTCGGTTTCGACAGATCCGGATCAAGAAGCGTAATGCGCGGGTCGAGGTCTGCGGGATCGATATTATGACCGCCGCCGTGGTTATCCCAAAGCGCGACAACTTCCGCTCCCGCGCCGAAAAGTGCGGCTGCCGCGGCGTTGACTTCAAGCGCGCCTTGCTTACGCGCGATCTTCCATTCGTCGGTGTCCTTCGAAAGTGCTTCGTAGGGGACGCCCTTGACGTTATTTACGCCTTCAAGGTCGAGGGCGATCAAAATCTTTTTATACATATTCCACCTCTGAAGAATAGGGTTAAGGAGCGAAAACCACCCAAAAAGGGTGGTTTTACTCCTTCCAAGCGGGCACCGAGGGCGGCACCCGCTTGAAGCGCAGGGAATAATTCCGACTTCCGCAAACTTTGAAAAGTTTGATCAAACTTTCCCGCTATTATAAAAACTAAAACCGCATCTTTCTGTCCACTGTCCACTAACCACTGTCCACTTTTATGCGCCTTCGGCGCATCAAGCCCAGCTGATAGTTCTCGGCTTATCCTCGGTCATAACGATGGGGGCGAGGACGGAGATCGCCTTACGGAGTCCCTCGTCAACGGTCATAATGCTATCCTCGTGCTCGATAGAGATAGCTCCGTCATAGCCGCAGAGGCGGAGGTTGGAGATAACATCTCTCCAATAGCTCTCGTTGTTGCCAAAGCCGACTGCGCGGAATACCCACGCGCGGTTAAGCTCGTCGCTGTAATGCTTGGTATCGAGAACGCCGTTCTTTGCGGTGTTGTATTTGTCGATCTTGGTATCCTTCGCGTGGAAGTGATAGATCGCACCCCTCAGCTCGCGGATTGCGGCAACGGGGTCGATGCCCTGCCAGAGAAGGTGAGAGGGGTCGAAGTTTGCGCCGATAACGGGA
Source organism: Clostridia bacterium (assembly GCA_017632155.1). Next base: position 4,556 of record JAGBRZ010000040.1, on the reverse strand, counting down.
CCGACAGCCGCGCGGAGCTTCAGGAGGGTTTCGGGATTGTATACGCAGAATCCGGGATGCATCTCGAACGCGATGTGCTCAACGCCGTGAGCAGTCGCAAACGCGCCCATTTCCTGCCAGTAAGGAATTACCTTTTCATTCCACTGCCATTCAAGGATAGCAAGGAAGTCCTCGGGCCAGGGGCAGGTTACCCAGTTGGGGTACTTCGAGCCCTCGCTGTCGCCGGGACAGCCGGAGAAACCTACGATAGTCTTAACGCCGAGCTTTTCTGCAAGAAGGATCGCCTCGCGGAAGTCCTTATCAAACTGTGCAGCGATTGCCTTATCGGGATGCAGAGGGTTGCCGTGACAAGCAAGTGCCGCGATCTCAACGTCATATTTCTTAAAGGTTTCAACGAATGCGTTGTATTTTGCCTCGTCCGCAAGAAGCTCTGCGGGGTTGCAATGAGCCTTTCCGGGATATCCGCCCGCGCCTACCTCAACGGTATGTACGCCAAGCGAGGTGAGTATGGACAGCGACTCCTCAAGAGTCTTGTTGCCGTAAAGATTTTCAAGAACACAAAGTTTCATGTTTTTTCTCCTCAGTTTTCGAATTTATAAATATCGCCCGTCTTTGCGGAGGTATAAATACCTTCAAGAATTCTTGTTACGGTATAAGCCTGCTCGGGGGTTACAAGGGGTTCGGTATCGTTGACAACCGCCTCGATCCAAAGACGAGCCTCGCGGTCTGCGGGGGACTCGTTGCCGTTGCCGTCGAAGAATGCCGCGCCCTTGGCATCAAGGTTGGGCTTGAACTCATACTGCGCGTTATGAGCAACTCCGTTGATACGGAGTCCCTTATCCATATCCGCGCCCGCAAGAGTACCGCAGAAGGAGGTCACAGCCTCGCGGGGGTCAGCCACGTTGAGTGCCCAAGCGGACTCAAGGTTAATGGTCGCGCCGTTTTCCATAACTACAAAGCCAAATGCGGAATCCTCAACCGTGAACTTTTCGGGATCCCAGTTGCCCCACGCGTTGCCCTGATGCTCGGGGTTCCCCTGCGAGAGCTTGTGGTAGGTAGTACCAACACAGTACTTGGGCTTATAGTTGTTAAGCATATAAAGAGTGAGGTCGAGGGCGTGAGTTCCGATGTCGATCAGAGGACCGCCGCCCTGCTCGTATTCGTTGAGGAACACGCCCCAGGTGGGAACTGCACGGCGGCGAAGAGCGGTTGCCTTCGCATAGTAAATATCGCCGAACATACCGTCGTCAACGAGCTTCTTGAGATATACCGCATCCGCGCGGTTACGGGTCTGATAACCGATGGTGAGCTTCTTGCCGGTTCTCTCTGCCGCATCGAGCATCTTCTTTGCTTCAACCGAGTTGATCGCCATAGGCTTTTCGCACATAACGTGCTTACCGGACTCGAGAGCGTCAACGGTGATGAAGGAGTGGGAACGGTTGGGGGTGCAAACGTGAACGACATCGATCGTTTTGTCAGCGAGGAGCTCCTTGTAATCCTCATATACCTTTGCGTCAGGGGTACCGTACTTCTTTGCGGCTTCCTCTGCCTTCTTTACGATGATATCGCAGAATGCGACCATTTCAACGTGCTTAAGCTTTGCGAGGGAGGGCATATGCTTGCCGTTTGCGATGCCGCCGCATCCAATTATACCAACTCTTACTTTTTCCATAATAATTACCGTCCTTTTATTATCTTTTATTATTAAGTATATTAATTCAATAAAATCCGTTTTTCCGGCGGCTTTGCCGCCGAAAAAACACCTTTTAGACGAGCAGAGCGAGTCCACGCGCCGAGGGGAGCTGTCAAAATCGCAGATTTTGACAAGCGGCGATAATGCGCGCATCCCCGCAAAGCGGGGCATCATTTGTAAAACGCAGTTTTACAAATGGATTAATTTCCGGAAATTGCAATATCCGAGAACATTACGTCGGGCGCGCCGAAGCTTGAGTCCGTGCCGAAGCTGAGGTTATCTGCAATTGCAGTGACCTTGAAGAGGAGCTTGTAGAAGTTGTCCGCAACCGTGATGTTCTTGACAGCGCGAGTCTTCTTGCCGCCCTCAACGAGGAAGCCTGCCGCCTGAAGCGAGAAGTCACCGCTGACTGCGTTAACACCCGCGTGAAGACCGCTGAGATCGGTGATGTAAAGTCCGTCGCCAAGCTTTGCGAGAAGCTCTTCCTCGGAAAGCTCGCCGGGCTTGAGATAAAGTCCCTGAACGCCGATGCCCTTTGCGCTGGTCGCGTTACCGGTAGTTTCGGTATCAAACTTCTTTGCGTACATACGGTTGTAAAGGAGGGTCTTGAGAGTACCATCCTCGATAACGCTCTTGGTATATACAGCCACGCCCTCTGCATCGAAGGGGCAATGACCGAACTTCTTCTCGTGGAAGGGGTCGTCAATGAGGGTTACGATATCAGCCGCAACCTTTTCGCCTTCCTTGCCCGCGAACATCGTGGTCTTGAGGAATGCGGAACGAGCCGAGAAAAGTCCCGAGAAAACGCTGAGGATCGAGCGCATCGCGCCGCGTTCCATAATGATATTGTATTTGCCGGAGTCAACGGGCTTACCGCCGAGCTTTGCAACCGCACCGTCGTATGCAAGCTTGACAAGATCATCGTTTGTGATCTCATCCGCAAACTTCATTTCATAATTCTCTTCCGCGTCATCGCCGTTCTTTACAGCAGCAACAGCACCCTTTGCAACGTATCCCGACTCATAATCGAGATCGAGTCCCGCAGAGTTGAAGAAGCTCGACTCGGATGCAGACACCTGCATAAAGCTCTGCGAGCCTTCAACGACCTTTTCCTGCGCCATCAGCTTGGTCTGAACGTCCATTGTTTCCTTGATCATATCCTCTGCGGAGGGGATGATGACATCTTTCTTTTCAACCTGTTTGTATTCGGGCGAGCCCTCGAAAAGGGGAACCTCGTCCGCATCGTCAACAACAAGCGCACTTTCGCACGCACGGCGAACGAGCTCTTCTGCCTCTTCGGGGGTAACGATGTTGCCCGAAGCGTATCCGCTCTTGCCGCCCTTGACGCATCTTACGCTGATGCTTGTGCTCTTTTCATAAGTAACCGAGGAAATATCGTCCTTGAGTGCCTCAACAGCCGCGCTGGTGGAGGAACCCATTTTTACTTCATAGCCTTCCGCGCCGTATGCTTTTGCGGCTTCGGCTACTGCTCTTTTAATAGCTTCTTTCATTTCGATTTACTCCTTTCGCTTACTTGCTTCCGCCAACGGTGATATCCGAAACGCGGATGAGGGGCTGTCCTACGTCTGTGGGAACAGAGCCGCTCGACGAACCGCACATACCCTGCGCGGTTTCCATATTCTGACCGACCATATCGATCTGCATAAGGATCTCGCTACCCGTACCGATAAGCGAAGCACCCTTGATAGGCTCGCAGATCTCGCCGTTGCGAACAATATAGCCCTCTCTGACGGCAAAGTTGAACGCACCGGTGAAGGGGTTTACGGAACCGCCGCCCATAGCTGCGGCATAGATACCGTTGTCGATAGACTTGATGATGTCCTCGTTTTTGTCGGGTCCGTTTGCGATGTAAGTATTTGTCATACGAGAGGTGGGCTCGTAGGAATAATCCTGACGGCGTCCGCTCGCGGTGGAGGGCATATTCATTCTGCGCGAACCAAGGCGGTCGATCATATAGGAGGTGAGGATACCGTCCTTGATGAGAGTGCGCTTGATCATCGGCATACCCTCGTCATCGATGTTGCAGGAGCCCCAAGCGTTCGGAATGGTACCGTCGTCAATCGCGGTGACCTTGGGGTTAGCGATCTGCTGACCCATCTTGCCCGCCATCTGCGACATTCCGATACCAACGCTGGTTGCCTCGAGGGAGTGACCGCAAGCCTCGTGGAAGATAACGCCGCCGAAGCCGTTGCCGATCGCAACAGTCATCTTACCCGAGGGGCAAGGAACAGCCTTGAGATTTACCATAGCCTGACGCGCCGCTTCTTTTCCAACCTCTTCGGGATTAACAACGCTGTCAAAGAGCTCCCAACCCATGCTTCTGCCGGGATTCGAGCCGCCGGTCTGATTTTCCGAGCCGTCGGATGCAACAGCGGAAACGCTGATGCGAGTTCTTACCTGACGGTCGCCGGTGTAAAGTCCTTCGCTGTTTGCAACGATGAAGTTCTTCTCATTCGAGGAGATACCGCCCGATACCTGAACGATTTCGGGAGCATAGTCATATGCCTTAGTGCAAGCCGCGCGAAGAAGCTCAGCGCGAACCGAAGCGGGAACGTCGGAGGGCATAGTCTTGATGGGATGAATATTTGCGGGAATTCTTTCAGTCAGATAAAAATCGGGAATTCTCTGCACGGGGCTGCCGACAGCCTGCGCAACTCTCTCCGCACACTGACGGAGTCCCGAGGGAGTGAGATCGGATGTGCATCCGAAATATGTTTTTGTTCCGACAAACGCGCGGATTCCGACACCGCCGTGAACGCTGTCTGCTACCGTTTCGATCTTTTTGTTGGAGTAGCTTACGCTGTTTGCCTTGGAGTATTCCGAGTAGACTTCAACGAAATCT
>JAGBRZ010000039.1 GCA_017632155.1 Clostridia bacterium | reverse complement strand
ATAATCCGCCTGCGGAGGAATGATAGTTCGCACTGCGTGCGAAATGAAAGGTGGATTTTCGCCTTGGCGAAAATCAATTATAATCATAAGCTCCTTGACCGAGGTCAAGGAGCTTTCCTATTAATCATTCGAGCGCAGCGAGATCATCATTCTGCCGAAGGCTGCGGCTCTGACGGTTTTCCGTAGGAAAATGGAGGCGTAAGCCGAGAAGTCAGAGTCGACATTTGCCGTAGGCAAATACATTATCATTCGAGCGCAGCGAGATCATCATTCTGCCGAAGGCAGATCATCATTCGAGCGAAGCGAGATTAACCGAATTCATTTCCCTTTAACTCTGAATAACATTCCCTCTCCGGGCTCAAAGGTACGGCAGAGCGTGCCGTTTTCGTTTCTCGTTACAACGCCGTCCGCCTCTGCATCTTTCCAGGAAGCGGATGCCGTATCAAAGTATTCAAGTCCCGAGGAAATGTCAAGGAACTCAACTGTGTTTCTTGAATTCTCGGTATCTGTATACATTCTGTTGGTGATAATAAAGCTTTCATCATCGAAGAAGCCGATGACCACAGCCGCATCGGTTGCGATCTCGCCGAGGTCGCCATAAGATGTGTATGCCTCACATCCCTTTTCAAGGCTTCCACCGCCCTTTGTACGGGTGTGGAAAACCGCGGTGGAGTTCTTATCAAAAAGCTCTGTTCCAAGCGGCAGAAGCCATTTATTGACCTCCTGAACGTCATAGTAGTGCGGATAGATCTTGCCCGTGGTGTCCATACAAGCATCGCTCCAGCCTTCGTTCAGCAGACTTTGACAGAGCCAGAAGGTGAAGTAGGACACGCGCTTCATTCCGTAGGTCAGGCACATATTGACCTCCCACTCGATCTGATATTTCGTCAGATCGGCGTAGCTCATGTGCTCGGTCAGCAGGATGATGAGCATCGGATCAAGCTCATTTTTAATCGCGGTGTCGCGGATGATCTCGATATTCTCAAAGAATCCCTTTCTTGTGGTATTCTTCTGGAAATGATAATGGTCGTAGCTGATATAATCTGGCTTTACGGTCTCGATATATTTGTCGAGATGCTGCTGATACGTCGACGTTCCGAGCTGCTTTTCGGATGCATAGGTCGGGAAGAGGTTTATCATCGTGCCACGTTCGGGGTCGATACGGTGGAGTGCATCGATCACACGCGCAAGCGCCGGAAAATCCGAAGCCGAGGGCTCGTCCCTTATCCACCATTCCTTTATGACGTCAAAATAATCCTTGTAATCATTGACAGTCTCCAAAACAAGCGCGTCGATCTCAGCCTGAGAAGTCAGCGTCTGCGCGTGGATGAGTCTGTTATCCTTAAGTCCCGCGCAAGTCATACCGTACTTTCGGAGATAGCCGAGAGCAGTCTTGTTGATTGTGGGGTCGTAGCCTTCAACAGGAACGCTCGTAAAGCCGCATTCCGCAATCTTCTTTATGTATTCCTCGTTGCAGAGGTCCTGACCCTGCGGACCGTAATAATACGTTATCTCAAACTTATCCATACCCTTTGTGTCAACTCCTTTCGCCTCGGTAAAGTTATGGTCATAGGACACGGTTACCGAAACGGGATATTCCTTTTCCTCATAGATAACAACGTCTTCAAGAACGATCTTTCTCTCGGTCGTTGCCGCATGAATGGGCAGAGCAAGCGGAACAAGCATCAAACAAGCAAGCAAACAAGCCGCGCCGCGCTTCGGGTTCTTAAAGAGGAAGAACGCCGAGATCATAAGCACGAATATGGCGGCAGTACCCGAGACCACCGCGCCGCAGCCGCCTACTTCTTCCAGTATCGGAGTTGAACCAACGGTTTCAACGTTGGGAAGCGCATCGGTATTAACGCACAAAAAGGAGATCGTTTCAGACTCGCCCACTCCGAGTTCTATCGGCTTCGTCGGCTCGACCGATAAATTTTCAAACTTCTCCGGAACAGCAATCTTTACCGCAATATTCGAAACGTCGTCGGCACTCTCGTTGATGATCTCAAGCTTGATCGAAACGTTCTCGTTTTCCGCGGTAAGCGTCATATTGGCAACAAGTCCGTCCTTGGACCCCGAGATAACAGAGTCATCCGCCAAAGTCGAAATCGAAAGAGCCAATGAAAATAACAATGCAAATAAAACAAATAATATTCTTTTTTTCATAAGGAATCTCATCTGTTACTTTGTGGGAACATAAACTCTGATGTGAGGGTATGCCTGGCTGTAATTATCGGATATATCGCTCTTGGGGTATGATGATACAGACCACGCTATATATTTGCATCCGTTGAGAAATTGCTCATCGAGGATATAGAACGGCGTGGTACTACCCTCGGGACGGGTTCCCTTATAGATCGCAGACGCAGAGGGAAAGATCTCAAGGCGGAATCTCCAGCCAGGATCGCAAATAAAGATCGTTCCGACGGGTAATTCATTTTCAACCGAATACTTTTTCTTTGTGCAGATATTCTGATGATAGGTACTTGCAGTCGATTTGGGCGTTGTAATTCCCGTCTTGGACGTACAATACCAATAAGAATTCTCATAGTAATCCCAAGTAAGCAGCTCATAACCGCTCAGATCCACGCCAAACGCCTCCGCCAGAGCCTTGTCTCCTTCAAGATACGTTGCAGGATCCATAGGATTCGAGGGGGTATATGTTCCGATCGGAATGCTTCCCTGCGGGAGCGAGGATTGCGTTATCTCAAAAGGACTTGCTATTGCCGCTTTTGCAGCTTCCTTGATCACGGGAAGATAGCACTGAACCTCGGGATATTTGGCGGGAAGCCAATCGATTACGTCAATATCTCCGCCCGTCAGAATAGAATACCAAGCGAGGGAGGCGGTATATCTTCCGTAGCTGTAGCTGAGATGATAACCGTCGCGCGTCAGGTTATCACCGATATACGAAGTTCTCAGATTCTGGATTGCCGTACCCGAAGGGATGACCGCAGAGATAGTATCGCGGGTAAGGATCAATTCCTGAACTCGCGCCATTATCTCGCTATACATTTTCATCTGATCTCGGCTATATTTGGGGAATTCGGCATGTGTGCTGTCGCTTTGGTAAGCCCACGGCATATGCCAGACGATCTTTGCGGCGGGATTGGTCTTATTATCGTTCATAAAACCAATGATGTCGTCTAATTTACCGAAGGTATTAGCGAAGCCCGCGCTGCCGCTCGTCTGATGGAGAACTATGTAATCCCAATTCTCCTCCTTGAGCGCATCGATGATGCGGTAATTCTCGTTAGTCTTCCAGGTTCCGTTTGTATTCTTGTAGAACGTGTAAGCCGCCTTAGAGGCCGAAATATTATTCCAATGTGTATCAAGCGTACAGTTTCCGATATACAGATTGCCGACTATTACGTTTTCAGCGCCGCCGTCCTTGCAGATATCCCAAAGATGGTTGGTGCCGTCAACGGTAAAGCTGTTGCCGAGGGCAAGTATTTTTATCGACTTGGTTGCGGGAATCGCTTCGGAATACTCGTCACCGCAAACAGAGCAAGAATATTCTACCGATCCGTCCTTGAGCGCCAGGGCGTCCGTCCTTGCTGTCTCAAGATATTCATGCTCGACACAGATCTGCTCCGTGGTTTCGATAGGTTGTGCGGTAGTTTCTATGGATTGCGATGAATCAGTAGTCTGCGGTGAGTCAGTCGAAGGAGCGCATGATGCCAAAAGCATCAGAAACGCGAGTAACAAGCAAACGATCACTCTAAATTTCTTCATTGTCAAAAACACCTTTCTTTGAATTGCTCTTTAGCCGAACTTAATAACAATTTTTCCGATTCCGCCTTCGATCTTAACAGAGGTTTCTTGATTTTCGCGTTTGAAATTGCCGTCATCGGTGCCGTGATACTCGATCTCACCGATTCCCTTTTCAACGTCGAAATAGTATCTTTCCGCGTCATCATAAAGGTCAATGACAGCTTCTCCCACACCAAGGGAGATCTGATTCTTTCCGTTCATAATGCCTGCGAAAGACAAACGACCGACACCCATATCAATGTCAAGATTCGTTAAATCTGACCTCGAGAAGCTCAGCGCACCCGCGCCGCCGTCAATTTCGGCTTCCTTTGTGACCGTCAAGTCGTCAAAAGATGTGTCCCCCGCGCCAAGGTCGAGGTCGAGCGTTTGCGCGGTCAGGCGGCTTATCACAAGCTTACCCGCACCGCCGTCGATATCGACGTTGTCAAATTCAAAACCCAAAGGGTAGAATATTTCTACGTAAGCCTCGGTATCCGTAACCGTGAGCACACCGTGCTTTTCCTTGATCCTAAGCGTGCCGCGGGTTTCTTTTACTGTCAGATTCTTGAGATTCGACTTCACAATGATCTCGTCGCAGGGATCTGAGGTCAAAGTAAACTGCGCGGCGGATATGTCGATATCAAGCGTTTCAATGCTCTCGGGCGCAAAACTGTATACTTTCGCCTCGTCGTAAGTACCAAGAGAAGCAAGTCCGAACACAACGCCAAAAATACGCAGTCCCCAGACGGCTATATTAACTATTAAAATCAAAGCCAGCGCGATCGCGCCGTATCTTACGAGAGTTTGCCAGGATTTCATTTTATATCAACTCCTCCGAAGAGCGCAAGCGAGCTTACGTAGAGGGTGACCACGTTTTCCGCGCCGTCATCGGGGCGGCGAGCCTTGTTCGAAGTGCCTCCGAAAATGCCCGTGGACTTAACGCGGACCTTGACGTTTTCGGGAACAAGTATTTCGATGCCGCCGAAAATAGCGGTTGCCTTTATGGCGCAGTCGGGCTCAATGATGGCACCGCGGAGATCGTAATCGACTCCGCCGAAGATGGCGTTGATCTCTGCGCCGCGAAAGACCTTGCCGTCGCACTTGATCTCTTCACCGTTAAAAAGGCAGAATACGTTATCAAGGTTATCTGCGTTGTTGCGAAGGCTTTCCTCGATCTTTTCTGTCTTCTTTTCCGAAAATGCGTTTGCAATGAGCTTGACTCCGATAAGTACGATGATTGCGGGAACGACAAGTTTCACTATCATATCCCAATCGATAATTTCGCGCACGGAAAGAAGCAAAAGCACACCGACCGCCAGACCGACAGCCGCGCTGATCTTATCGGGCGAGGTAAAAAGCGAGATCGTGCAAGGAACAATGATAAAGAGCGTCCACCAACCCTCAAAGAAGATGTTGACCTCAATGAGTCCGAGCGAAGACAGCGCCCAACAGAGTCCCGCGGCGATAAGAATAATTCCCCAAATGATAGCCTTTGATTTTTTCATTGCTATTCTCTCCTTTATGCTTTAGTAAGCTTGGCGTAGGTCGCCATAAGTTTCTTTGTTCCGACGTTATCGAAAACGACCTCGTAAAGCGTATCCGAGCCCATCTGTTTTGCGGAGATGACCTCACCAACGCCGAATGCGGGATGCTTGACGCGGTCGCCGGGTTCGAAGATAACCGAGGGCTTCTTCATCGGCACGGTCTTGGGCGTTACTGCGGGCTTCTGCACCGTCTTTATCGGAACTGTGCCGGGACGCTGTACCGGACGCATATTTGCGCCCGACTGGTTGCCCATATACGATTTCGGGGCTGAGGAATAATTGCCCCAAGAATATTCGCTTGCAGGCCTTTGCTTTTCCTTGACCTTTTCGTCAACGAGCTCGGCGGGGATGTCCTCGACGAAGCGCGAGATGGGGTTATACATCGTGCGGCCGTAAAGCAGTCTGCGCTCCGAATGAAGCAGGAAAAGCTCCTTCTTCGCGCGGGTGATCGCAACGTATGCAAGTCTGCGCTCCTCCTCAAGCTCGCTCGGATCGTTCTGCGACTGCAAGCCGGGGAAAATTCCCTCCTCGAGTCCGGGAATGATGGCAACGGGGAACTCAAGTCCCTTTGCGCTGTGGATGGTCATAAGGACAACGGCATCGGCAGTTTCGTCAAAGCGGTCAACGTCGGCAACGAGCGCGGTTTCCTCAAGGAAGCCCGTGAGAGTCGGCTCCTCGTTGTTCTTCATATATTCGATAACACCCGAAACAAATTCGTCGACGTTATCAAGTCTGTCACGCTCTGCCTCGCCGCCGTCAATGAGCATCTGACGGTAGCCCGATCTTTCAAGCACGTTGGTAACGAACGCATCGAGCGGACAGCCGTCCTCAAGCATCTTTCGAAGCCCGTCAATCATATCGGCAAAGCCCATAAGCACGTGAGCAGAACGTGCAAGTGCGACGTGACGGTATGCCTCGCGCATGACCTCGAACATTGATTTGCCCGTTTCATCCGCAATGCTTTCAACGGCGCTGAGCGTTACCTCTCCGATCTTTCGGCGAGGCTCGTTGATAATTCGCTTGAGTCGCACGCGGTCGGAGGTGTTGTTTATAAGCTGAAGATATGCGACAACGTCCTTAATTTCCTTGCGGTCGCCGAAGCGGACGCCGCCATAGATGCGGTAAGGAAGCGCACTTTTTGCAAAGGTACGCTCGATGGTGTTCGCCTGCGCGTTGACGCGGTAAAGCACAGCAAAATCGCGGTAGCTGTATTTCTTTTCGGAAACGAGCTTGGTAATTATATCCGAGATCTTTCTTGCCTCGCTCGCCTCGTCCTCGCATTCCTCGAGAACGATCTTTTTGCCCGAGCCATTCTCTGTCCAAAGAGTTTTGGGACGTCTGCCCGAGTTCTTTCCGATGACGGCGTTTGCAGCATCGAGGATAGTCTTTGTCGAGCGGTAATTCTGCTCGAGCTTTATTACCCTTGCGTCGGGATATGTAGTATCAAAGCTCAGAATATTTTCGATAGTCGCGCCGCGGAAGCGGTAAATGCTCTGGTCATCGTCGCCAACTACCATAATGTTACGCCAGCTCGATGCAAAAAGTGAGCAAAGCGCGAACTGCGCGGGGTTGGTATCCTGATACTCATCAACGCAGATGTATCTGAACTTGTTTGCATAATATCTGCGAACCTCTTCGTCATTGCGGAGAAGGAAGACGGTTTGCATAATAATATCGTCGAAGTCGAGCGCGTTCGAGGCTTCCATACGCTTCTGATATTCGCGGTAGATGCGCGCAAATATCTTCTCGCGGTAGCCCATCTTCGATTCGCGCTCGTATCCGTCGGGGTCAAGAAGATTTTCCTTTGCCTTGCTGATGGTGGCAACGACGCTCTTGATGGTGAAGGACTTTTCGTCGATATTCAGCTCCTTCATAATGGCTGTGAGGAGCTTTTTCGAATCATCTGTATCGTAAATGGTCAGGTTATCGTTATATCCGAGTCTGTCGCCATATTTGCGAAGGATTCGCATACAGATCGAGTGGAAGGTTCCCGCCCAGATGCTCTTTGGCACCTCGGGGTCATCGAACATACGCCCGAGTCTTTCCTTCATCTCGTTTGCCGCCTTGTTGGTAAAGGTGATGGCAAGCACGTTCCAAGGCGGACAGGGGGACTCAATAAATTCATCAAGTATCGGAGCGATAAACTCCGCGGGATAGGTGGATGCTTCCTCAAGCGCGGCAACCGCGACCTCGGAAATATCCTGGGGGACTTCCTCGCTCCAATATGCGTTTCCGTATTTAATGATCTGCGCAATGCGCTGAACGAGAACGGTGGTCTTTCCGCTTCCCGCACCCGCTATGACGAGCAAAGGTCCCTCCGTCGCAAAAACTGCGTCGCGCTGACGGTCGTTGAGATTTGACTGCGCCTTCTCAAAAAGGCGTCTTTTGGCTTTTATGTATCTTTCACTTAATGACTGCATTGTTTTTCCTATAAAAATATCCGACTGCCGCAAAAGCAACAGTCGGAAAGTAAGTTATTTGTCGCTGTTTCCTTAGTTGTTCTTGTTCTGATTCTGATTCTGATTGTTATTCTTGTTCTGGCTGTTAGAATTCTGGTTGTTGGAATTCTTGTTGTTGCTCTGGTTGTTGTTCTGATTCTGATTCTTGTTGTTCATTATAATTCTCTCTGCGGCAAAGATTAGCGCACAGCGCCGGCCGCATTAGAATTATTGGCAAAGGTGGGGAGATTTATTCGTCAATCAAGCATATATCTTGATTCGACCTCCTCGTTGACCGCATTCATCATATAAAGCGAGGAAACGAAGAAAGCACCGCAAACGACAAAATTGATTATCCACCAGATGGGGCTGATGAAAAGATCAAGCGAGAGGATAAATTCGTAAAGACCTCCGCTGACAGCGGCAAACGCGGCTATAACAAGGCAAACTGTCACTTTTGCACCTACCTCTTTTCTGATCGCCTCCATGCGCGATTTGCGATAAGCCTCGTCCATTGTCGAGGGTATGTAGCCGCAATGTCCGTCGATAATGGCACGGACACCTTTGAGAGCGTAGAAAACTGTCACGAAAAGCAGTGCCGCTTCGGCAACGCGCACGGGGTACATAGTGATAAATTCTCTGAATACCTTTGTATTCTCCCAGGTCTTCGTGGGAAAGGAGTCGGTAACGAAATTATAAGAAAGACGCGAACCGACAACGGTAAATACACCGTAAACAGCGGAAAGTATCACGCCGAGCTTGTAATTCTTATAGTATGGCTTCATCTTGATAAAAGTCCAGGCAAGAAGAAGTGCCGTTAAGGTATCCGAAATGATATTAACATCGTCAAGGTAAAGATCGGCAGTCGTAAGTACCGCAATCGCCAAAATTCCAAGGACGAATGCAATATCACGCCTTACGAATAGTCCCGTATTCGGAAGCACGGTGGTTTCGTACTTTTCTTTCATACTTGAAATAAGCACGCTGTCGCACAGGATGCCGCGGAAATAAATAATCGCGCGGACAAGCCAGATGATCCCGATCACCGCACCTGCGAAAATGGCAACGGCGCGGTAAAGTCCGATGAATCTGTACCAATCGAAGGCAGTGTCGTCATAGGAATGATTCGAAAGCACCGCAAATTCCGCGATGTTCGAGAAAAACGCCTTTGCGATCATAAAGAAAACCGTGAAATCGCGGAAAGAGTAGCTGATATTCTTTCCGGGGCGGTAGCTCTTTGCGCCCTTTTCGATAAGGGGATATTCTCCGCCCGAGGTCTGCGAATGCAGGATGAATCCCTCGATAAGCGAACGCCACGCGGGAATGCCCCAGATAAGCTCGCAAAGGCAGAAGCAGAAGGAAAGAAGGAGCATCATCGTCGGTCTTTCCTGCGCGCTCGTCAGTCCGCCGAAGACCCAAAGAAGTGAGAGCGTTTTAAAGAAAGTCATAACCGCAAGAATGCGGAATTTGCGCCAGGCGTTTTCAAAATGAGGCGAAAGATCGCGCGCAAAGCGCAATGCTATCGCAAGAAGCGTATATCCGATAAAATCGGGCAGAACGTCGATTATGGCAACGTCGGGGTTAAAAAGGAATATCGCGGAAATCGCCGCAATTCCGAGCCCGAGGTACTTGCCCGTCTTTTTAGGCTTCAATGAAAAGCTCATTTTCTCCTCCTCTTGCGTTTTTTGTGCGTGCCGTTTGCGGCATTCTTTTTCTTTTCCTCGATCTCGCGCATAGTCTTTTCGATCGCTTCATTTTCGCGCTTTTCGAGAGCCTCGGCAAATTTGTTGATAAATGGTATCTTCGATTCGCGGCGCGGCATACTTTCGTCGCCCTCGGGGCATATGCGCATATAGCATCCAAAAATGAGCACAAATACCATCACCGACCAGATAAGCTGGACGAAAAACGCAATATTCGCCTCAATCACCTTGAGCGCCGCAAGAAGATAAAGTACGTATCCGATCACCACCGCGCAAAGGTCGGTGACCGCGGAAAGCTTTTTCTCATTCATACCGACAACGCCAAACGCGATGTAGGTTGAAATGAGCATAAAAATATGAAACACCAATACAAGCGCGTCGCGCGTGTAGTAAACAACGGTTTTGAACGCCGTCATATCGCCGCCGATGCCGAGAAGGGACGCCATCTCCGCGCCCGTCTCGCAAAATCCGGTCAGCATAAGCGCCAGAAGCGCAAATATTGAAAGCTGATAGCTCGGAAAATAATCCTTCAGCTTGAAAAAGCCGTATGCCATAACGGTGTAACCAAGCAGGCGGAAAAGCCAGCCGTACAGCGTCAGCGACGTGAAAAACGTCAGCGCATAGCCGATAAGGACAAGACCGTATCCCATCAGTCTTCACCGCCGCCCGCACCGCAGCACTTCTTATATTTCTTTCCGCTTCCGCAGGGGCAAGGATCGTTGGGGCCGACCTTTTCCGCTCTTCTCTGCGCGGGGGTGAGAGGCTTTGCATTACGCGCCGAAGCGCCTGCGCGGCCCATCTGAAGATTCTTAAGCATAGCGGGAGTGATCGTGATGACCTCGGGGAGCTTGCGTGTCAGAACCTCGCGAACGGTGCTCTGTCTGATCTCGTTGATAAGCTCGGCAAACATGCTCGAGCCGATGATCTTGTATTCCTTGAGCGGATCTTTCTGCGCGTATGCCTGAAGCATTACGGACTCCTTGAGCGCATCCATAGCATCGATGTGATCGAGCCAACGCTCATCCATATTGTTAAGAAGCACGGCGCGCTCAAAGCGGCGCATTCTGTCCTCATCCGTCGCCGCTCTTTCGTGATAGAGTGCAACTGCCTTTTCGGTGATAAGATCGCGGAGCTTTTCCGCAACGGCATTTGCGGGCTGATCTGCGGCAAAGTTAAGCTCACCCTCTGCGCAACCCCATCCGAGGTATCTTGCTTCAAGCGCTTCAACGTCGATCACGGGATGCTTTGCTCCCTCAAGAGTGATAAGGCAATCCTCAACCGAATCCTCGACTGTCGAGCCGATCATGTGAACGATGCGCTCGGAGATATTGCCCTCCTCGATGATCTCGTTTCGGAGCGAATAGATCTGCTTGCGCTGCTCGTTGAGAATATCGTCATACTGAAGGACGTTCTTTCTTGCCTTGAAGTGGTTTGCCTCAACGTTCTTCTGCGCCTTTTCCATAACGTCGGAAAGAATCTTTGTATTCTGCGAAAGGTCGCCATCGGTGTCCTTCATAAGGTTTGCGGAGAACGCCGAGAATCGCTTCATTCTGTCGTCACCGAAAAGACGCATAATGTCGTCTGTCAGCGAGATATAGAAGGTCGATGCGCCGGGGTCGCCCTGACGTCCCGCACGGCCGCGGAGCTGGTTATCGATTCGTCTTGACTCGTGTCTTTCCGAACCGATGATGCAAAGTCCGCCCGCCTCGATGACCTTCTGTCTGTCGGGCTCGATCTGCGCCTTGTACTTCTCGAAATAGATCTTGAAGGTATTGCGCGCGTTCTTTATATCCTGATTTTCGGTTGGTGCGGAGCCGGTTGCCTCTGCTATAAGCTCGGGGCGGATGCCAAGGCGAGCCATTTCGGACTTTGCCATATGCTCGGGGTTACCGCCAAGCATAATGTCGGTTCCTCGGCCTGCCATATTGGTTGCAAGAGTGATGGCACCGGGGCGGCCTGCCTCGGCGATTATATCAGCCTCGCGCTCGTGGTTCTTCGCGTTGAGCATATTGAACTTGAAGCCCGCAGCCTTGAGGAATTTTGCGAGATTTTCGGATTTTTCAACCGAAGGAGTACCGATAAGGATGGGCTGTCCCTTTGCGTGGCACTCACCGACGTGCTTGAGGATCGCCGCGTACTTCGACTTTTCGTCAACGAAAACGCGGTCGGGATTGTCCTTTCTGATCATCGGCTTGTTGGTGGGAACTTCAACAACGTCAAGACCGTAGATCTGGCGGAACTCGTCCTCCTCGGTCTTTGCAGTACCCGTCATACCCGAAAGCTTCGAGTACATACGGAAATAGTTTTGAATGGTTACCGTTGCGGTGACGCGGCTTTCGCCCTTGATGTTCACGCGCTCCTTTGCCTCGATAGCCTGATGCAGACCGTCCTGATAACGGCGTCCGTGCATAAGTCTGCCCGTGTGCGGGTCAACGATGATGACCTCGCCGTCAACGATAACGTAGTCGACCTCGCGCTTCTTTACGCCCCAGGCGTGAACCGACTGGTTTACGTTGTGCGAGATGACGGCGTTTTCGGGGTCGTTGAGGTTATCGATTCCGAAATGCGCCTCGACCTTCTTGATACCGCGGGGAGTGAGCATTGCGCTTCCTCTCTTCTCGTCAACGATATAGTCGGCGTTCTCGTCGTCGGTCTCCTGCTTGTCATCCATCTCCTTGAGGACCTTTGCCTTCATCTTGCGGACAACGGCATCGCACTTTTCGTAAATATCCGAGGTCTTGTCGCTGACTCCCGAGATGATAAGGGGGGTTCTCGCCTCATCGATAAGGATCGAGTCGACCTCATCAATGATACAGAAATTATGACCGCGCTGAAGCATTTCGGGCTTGCTCTTTGCAAGATTGTCGCGCAGGTAGTCAAAACCGAATTCCGTATTTGTACCATAGGTAATATCGCAAGCATACTGACGGCACTTCTCTGCCGCAGACATCTGCTTGAGAACCACGCCCGTCTTGAGTCCAAGGAACTCGTAGATTCTGCCCATTTCATTTGAGTCACGGAAAGCAAGGTAATCGTTGACGGTGACAACGTGAACGCCCTTGCCCGAAAGCGCGTTGAGGTATGCGGGCATAGTTGCAACGAGGGTCTTACCTTCACCCGTCTTCATCTCGGAAATTCTGCCCTGATGAAGCAGGATTCCGCCGAGGATCTGAACGTGGAAGGGACGCTTGCCGAGAATTCTGTCGGCGGTCTCGCGGACAGCCGCGAACGCATCGGGGAGAATATCATTGAGAGTCTCACCCGCATCAAGGCGCGCGCGAAGAACGTCGCTCGTTGAGCGAAGCTCCTCCTCGCTCATTGCGCGGTACTTGTCAGCCAAAGCCTCGACCGCATCGGCGATGGGCTTTATCTTTTTAATTTCTCTTTTACTGTAATCTCCGAAGAGTAATGTTTCAAGTTTCATATCAAAATCCTTATTTGTGTAAATATATTCAGTTTATTATACAACATTTTCGGAGAAAATACCATAGGGAAATGTAAATTTTATTGACAAAAGCATAAATATGTATTAAAATATATATATCAAAATCACGGAGGCTATAATGGCTAAAGTTTTACTCGGAATGAGCGGGGGCGTTGACAGCTCGACTGCGGCTGCGCTTCTTTTGCGCGCGGGTCACGAGGTTGTGGGCGCAACGCTCGTTATGCACGATATACACGAAAAGGATGCCGCCGCGGCAAAGACGGTTGCCAATGCAATCGGCATTAAACACCACACCGTCGATATGCGCGAGGATTTTGAAAATTTCGTCCTTTCGCCCTTCGTTTCGGAATACGAAAACGGCAGAACACCCAACCCCTGTGTGCTCTGCAACGGATATATAAAATTTCCCGCTCTGCTCAAAACTGCAGACGGTCTTGGATGTGAATACATCGCCACGGGGCATTACGCCGCCATCGGCAACCGCGACGGACATCCCGTCATCACCGCCGCAACCGACAAGGCGAAGGATCAAAGCTACTTCCTTTATATGCTCGGAGAAGATATTCTCTCCCGCCTTCTCTTCCCGCTTTCGGGAATGACAAAGCCGGAGATCCGCGCCATAGCGGAAGAAATGGATCTGCCCTCGGCATCCTCACCCGACAGTCAGGATATCTGCTTCATCAAGGACATTTCCTGTGCCGATTTTGTCGCGGGAAGATCAAAAAAGCCGACCGTACTCGGCAATTTCGTTGACACATCGGGCAAGATCCTTGGGGGGCACAAAGGCATCAGCGCGTACACGGTCGGTCAGCGCAAGGGACTCGGGATCGCTTCGACTGCGCCTCTCTACGTCAGCCACATCGACGCGGAGAGCAAAAATATCATCCTCTGCCGTGAAAACGAGCTTTACAGAACACGGGTTTATGCAGAGAATTGCAGATACTTCGCGGGCGAGTTACCTGAAATTCCTTTCGAGGCAACCGTCAGCCTTCGCTACACAAAAAAGCCGGGCAGAGCGACTGTCACGGCAATGGGAAACGGCAAGGTTCTTATCGAATTCGCCGAGCCTCAAAGAGCTCCTGCGCCCGGTCAATCCGCAGTTTTCTTTGACGGTGACGACCTCCTCGGCGGCGGAATAATTTCTTATTCAGAATAAAATAACCGCAAGGCTTTTTGCCTTGCGGTTATTTTATTTGACTTACGAAGCGGTGAAAGCCTCGCCCTTTACGAGATAGATCTCAACAACGTCATTGTGGTTGAGAGCAAGCTCGCTGTAATCCTTAACCTCGGTGCCGTTTACGGATACCTTGAACTCGATCGGAACAAAGGAGCCGTCCTTCTGCTCGATGCTTTCGGATTCGATGGTATCGCCATCAAAGGTGAACTTAATGAACTTACCGGTGGTATCAAGCTCATAGGTTGCGGTTCTGTCCTCACAAAGAGCTGCAACAGCCTGCATAAGGGTGGTGCCGGGCTCAATTCGGAAGTCTGCGCCGGTCTTGATGAAGTAAACACCAAGCTCGCCTTCCTCTGCGGGAAGATCTCTGATATTGATATCAACGCGGAGACCCGTGGTGGTATCGTTGGGATCGATAGTGCCCTCATCGTTACCCTTGTCGCCCTCTTCGCAAGCAAAGAGACACATGGGAAGTGCGAGAAGCGCAAGGAGAAGTGCAATTAAAGATCTGAATTTTTTCATAGTCAATGTTTTCCTCCGTTAAAGTGGTATACATATTATACAACAACCGAGTGTGTTTGTCAACAGTTTTTGTAAATTTCCCTTTACCTTTTGGGATTTTTGATGTTCGCAAAAAGGTCAAGGAATCTTCGTCTTGCATCAAAAGGAGCCACTGTTATTTCGGGGATCGGCTCGGTGGTTTCAAGACTTGCCTTTATCTCTGCAACCTTCCTCTGCCATTCTGCCTTGTTGAAATGAGTTGTGCAGGTTCGGTTGAAATGAACGGGACCCGAGGTATATCCAACGTAATTGGGATAGATGCCCTCTTCCTCGTTCTTTTCCTTTATGCAAAGATTATAGTAATAGGGGCGATATTTCGTACTGAAAGGCAAAACGTCATAGGGGAGCTCTCTGTAACAGTACTGCGCATCAACTACGGCAATTTCCATCGGGAAATCTCTTTGAACGTTGACAAGAGCAACCTGCTTGATATTTTCGGGCGGACACCACTCGCAAGCAATGGCACCCTCAACGTAGTCGTAATCGACCATAATGTGGGTGGTGCAGTATTCGGTAGGCTCTGTACCCTTGACGAACCATCCCGTTTCTGCGCGGTTTCCTCTGCCGTCGTGATAGCAGGCTTCGCTCATAAGAAGTCCCGAATCCATACAGAAGGTGCACTGAACGAGGTTATTCGCCGTGTTGAATTCAAGATACTTGTCACCCTCCTGCATATTGGCAATGACCTGCTGTTCGTGAATGGGACCCATAATTGCATCCCAAACGGGAACGCAGGGATTGGAGGATGCGCTGATGGGCTTGGGGTATTCATAACCGTACCACACGCCGCAGATATAATAAGGTGTATAGCCGATGAACCATCTGTCGTAGTAATCACCCGCAGAACCCGTCTTACCGGCAACGTCGATATCATACTTGCTGTCAAAGGTGATGGACGCCGCGGTACCGCCGGTTCTCGGAACGCTTTCAAGAAGCTTGTTCATGATCGAAGCGGTCTCCTCGCTGATGGCAACCTTGCCCTCATAGCCGTTGTCAAGAATGACGTTTCCGCTCGAGTCGGTAACTCTAAGGTAAGTGCGGGGCTTACTGTAAATACCGCTGTTTATAAACATAGAATAAGCCGCGGAGATCTCACGCACGGTGACACCGTAGTTAAGCTGACCGAGACCAAGCGAAGCCAGACCGATATCGGAATATCCCGTTCCGTCCGAAAATTCGCCGTATTCGATCATACTCTTCATTTCGAGTGTATCGTAACAGAAATCAAAAGCATTTTTGAGTCCGACCTGCTCAAGGAGCTTGATTGAAACCGTGTTGGTCGAAACCTTGAGCGCATACGCGATATTGATAAGACCGCGGTAGGTTTTTGTGGAGTTTCTCGGCCAAGCGACAAGCTTTCCGTTCTCTTCAACATAGCTGTGCGGGGTATCGTCAAGCACGGTTGCCCAGGTCAGAAGGCCCTTTTCAAGTGCGGGAGAATAAACCGCCAGCGGCTTGATAGCCGAACCGGGAGGTCTTTTCGCTTTGGTTGCAAAGTTGAGAACTCGGTTCGCGGTCTTTTCGCCGCGCGCACCGACAACGCCGAGAACGTCACCCGTGTAGGGGTCGATGACTATCGCACAGCACTGCGGTTTGATTCCCGAGCCCGTTTCGGGGAAATTTCCTTCGTTAAGGAAAACCTCTTCAAGAACTGCCTGGATCTCGGGATCAACCAGACATTCGATATTAAGACCGCCGTTATAAACGAGCATTGCCGCCATTCTTTCCGAATAGTCATACTCTGCCATAAGGTCGCTTATAACGTCCTCGATAACGGTGTCTGCATACCAGGAGTTAACTCCCGCGGTATCCGAATCGGTATCTTCCTCCTGGCTTCCGGGGAGATTGAGAACCAGATCCTTTTGGTACGCTTCCTCAAACTCGCGGTAGGTGATAAGTCCCTGATCGTACATCTCGTAAAGAACGATATTTCGTCTTTCGGCGTTATACTGAGGATAAATTACGGGGTTGAATCGCGAGGGGTTCTTTGTGATGCAGGCAATAGCCGCGCATTCGATAAGTGTCAGCTCGGAGACGTCCTTTGAGAAATAGTTATAAGCCGCAGCCTGAACGCCGTTCGATCCGTTACCGAAGTTTACGATATTGAGGTATAGCTCAATGATCTCTTCCTTATCCATCTTGGTTTCAAGATCGAGAGCCCAGAATATCTCCTGGATCTTTCGCTGAATGGAATATTCATCATTACCTGTCACGTTTTTGATAAGCTGCTGGGTGATCGAGGAACCGCCGAAGCCATCGCCGCTACCCGTGAAGAAGGTCAGTCCCGCACCAACGGTACGTCGCCAGTCAACGCCGGCATGCTGCATAAAACGCTTGTCCTCGATCGCTATCACGGCATTGATCATATTATCGGGCATACGCTCGAGCGGCACGAAGGTTTGGTCAACCTCTCCTTGAAGAGTTTGGTCCGCCGCCGACTGCATCGGAACAAGCTCGCCGACACGGTTTGCACGGTCCGTAAAATCATAATAATAAAGATGAGTGGTAGTTGAGCTTGAAAGGTCAATGCGGAACTGCTCGACATCAATTTCGGTATCAACGTAATTGTTGATGTATACCGAAAAGACGCAAACGATGATGATTCCCGTCAGCGCAATGATAAGCAACAGGGTTATCAGGAAATTTGCAAGTATTTGAAAGAATTTTCCAACACCGCGAATTCCGACTCGGCCCGCCGTTTTCAGCTCTTCTCCCCAATTTATTTTTTTGTTTGCCATTTATGATCTCCTAAAAGATTCGCTTATATCATATTATCATACATTTTTGAATATTTTATGAATTTTGGACGATAATATCTTCAGCGAAAGCAAAAATTTATCTGCAGAGGTTAAAATGAACACTAAAATTCTCATAGTAGCATTCATAACGGTTTCTGTCGCCGCACTCATCGTTTCGGCTTTTGCCGTCTTTGCGGTTGCACGAAGCAGGTACGAGGCTATGCTCACATCCGTCACCGAGGCGGATGTCGTCCGCACCGAAGAGGCGACAAGATCGCCCGAAACTACCGCTTCACCCGAAACCTCTTCCACTCCCGAAGAAACTTCGGAAACAACGGAAAGTGAAACGCTTCCGATCGAAACCGACTCACCCGAGGAAAGCACCTCGGAAATTTTGGAGGAAACGGTGGAAACTACTGCAGCTCCTTCCGGCTACACGCTGAAGCTCGATGGCGACAGATTAATTGTAAGCGCGCCCGACGGCAACCCCGTCTGCGAGCGCATAATCGATGCCTCATCGCTTCATCCGAAGGACCGCGAAGCCCTCGTCTCGGGCATCACGTTTTCGGATGAAAAATCTGCGATGAGCGCGATATACGATATTATTTCATAATTATTTGAGAACGACCGAATCCTCGCCCGCAAGACGGCGAAGCTCGGCTATCTGCACGTCGCCGAGGACCATTCCGTGAATGTGGTCGGCATACTTTTTCGTATCGGCAAAATAGAAGCTTACGCGCGTGAATCCCTCGAAGATCTCAACGATATTCTCGCACTTTTTGTAGATCTCGGAATTCTTTGAAGGCACGCGGATATAGACCACGGAAACCGCCTTCGGGCGCTCGGGTACAGGCTTTGTAACCGTTTGTGCGGGTGCTTTCTGAGGCTGTGGCTTCGGCGGCTCGGGTTTGCGACGTTTGAAATCTTCATCTGTCAGAAGCATTGCGGCTGTGTTCAGGAGCACCTTTGCCCTCTCGCCGTCACGGCGCGAAACAGTGCCCGTGATGCAAACGGCGTTGTCTTCATCTATATGTCTGCGGTAGGCTTCATATTGCTTCGAGAAAACAACAAGCTCAAGCGAACCCGACTTGTCCTCAAGCGTTGCAAAAGCCATCGCGTCACCCTTTCGGGTCGTTTTTTGAGTTACAGAGGAAATTATTCCGCAAAGGCAGACCTTTGTGCCGTCGGCGAGAGTGTCCTCTTCTTCATCGTCCTCCTTGCCCGCGACCTCGACTATGCTTTGCGGCGAAAGCGACTTGATATGCAGTCCGTATCCGTCAAGCAAATGACCCGAGAAGAAGAGTCCCGCCGCTTCTCGTTCCATATAAAGCAAGTCCTTTGTCGGGAATTCGGGAATATCGGGGTAAACGATGCTCTCGCCCGCCCCCTCAACGGCATCGGGCATCGAAAACATATCCATCTGTCCCGCGATATTTCCGCTCTTCTTGCGTGAAATTGCTCCAAGCGCTTCATCAAGCGTTGCAAGCAAGCGCGAGCGGTATACTCCGAGCGAATCGAAAGCTCCCGCCTTTATCAGCGACTCGACCATTCTGCGGTTCAGATCTCCCTCAGCCATTCGGTCAAGGAAATCCGAGAAAGACGAAAAGGGTCTGTCAATTCTTTCAAGAATAAGTCTGTCAACGAACTGACGTCCCACGTTTTTGAGTGCGAGAAGTCCAAATGTGATGTCCTTATCGCTTACGTGGAAATCAAGCATACTGCGGTTGATGTCAGGAGGAAGAACGCGGATGCCCGCGCGATTTGCCTCGGCGATATACTCCGCGATCTTATCGGCATTGCCGAGAACGGATGTCAGCAGAGCGGAGAAATACTCGCGCGGATGATGAGCTTTGAGGTATGCGGTTCTGAAGGAAAGCATCGCGTAAGCCGCCGCGTGGCTCTTGTTGAAAGCATAGGAAGCAAAGCTCGACATATCTTCAAACAGCTGCTCCGCGATCTCACGCTCGACACCGCGCTCTGCGGCACCGTTAATGAAATTATCCCTCTCCGCGGCAAGAGCGGAGGCTTTTTTCTTTGACATCGCGCGGCGCACGATATCAGCGCGACCGAATGAGAATCCCGCAACCGTGCGGAAAATATTCATAACCTGCTCCTGATAAACGATACAGCCGTAGGTCGGTCGGAGTATCGGCTCCAGCAGGGGATGCGCGTATTTTACGCTTTCGGGGGCATTTTTGCCCTCAATGTATCTTGGGATCGACTCCATAGGTCCCGGGCGGTAAAGCGCGATTGCCGCAAGAATATCGTCGATATTCTCAGGGCAAAGATTTTGAAGCATTGCTCTCATACCCGAGGATTCAAGCTGAAAAACGCCGCTCGTCTGACCCGAGGAAATGAGTTCATAAGTCTTTTTGTCGCCCAAATCGACCTTTTCAATCTCAAAATCGGGCGTTTTTTCTTTTATCATCTTGACCGCATCGTCAATGATGGTCAGATAACGAAGGGCAAGAAAGTCGAATTTAAGAAGTCCGAGTGACGCGACGGTGTCCATATCGAACTGAGTTATGACCGCACCGCCCGATACCGCAAGAGGAAGATATTCACAAACGGGTCGCTCGGTAATAACAACACCCGCGGCGTGGATCGACACGTTTCTGGGCATTCCTTCAAGCAGGCGCGCCGTGTCGATAAGCTCGCGTATATCGTCGGATGACTCGTATTTTTCCTTCAGCGCGGGAACAACGAGAGCCTGATCTATCGTAACGTCAAGCTCGCGCGGGACGAGCTTTGCGATCTCGTCAACGTCGGCGTAGCTCATACCGAGAGCTCGTCCGCAATCGCGGATAGCCGCGCGTGCGGCAAGCGTGCCGAAGGTTATGATCTGCGAAACGCGGTCTGTGCCGTATTTATCCTTGACGTAAGCCAAAACCTCATCGCGGCGGTTGTAGCAAAAGTCAATATCAATATCGGGCATGCTGACTCGCTCGGGATTGAGGAATCGCTCAAAGAGAAGGTCAAAGCGAAGCGGGTCAATGTCGGTAATTCCCGTGCCGAAAGCAACAAGGCTTCCGCATCCCGAGCCTCTGCCGGGACCAACGGGAATGCCCGCGCCCTTTGCAAATCCGACGTAATCCGAAACGATAAGGAAATAGTCGTCAAATCCCATCGAATGGATAACGTCAAGCTCGTAATCTGCGCGTTCCATATAGTCGGCAAGGGTAAATCCTTCGGCTGGAAGTCTGCCCGCAAGCATCAGCCGCTCGATGCCCTCATAAGTTCGAAGACGGAGGAGGTCAGCTGCATTCTCGCCCTCGCGAAGGGGATAGGTGGGCAGAAGATACCCCTTGTCCTCAAAAACAAGATTGCATCTTTCCGCGATCTTCACGGTGTTTTCAATAGCCCCCGTGAAGCCGCCGAAAAGGCGCTCCATTTCGGTTGTTGATTTATAGTAAAATTCTTCTGTTTCAAATCCGGGTCTGCCGCCGTCCGCCATTGTGGTGTTCGTCTGAATACACATAAGAACGGTCTGCGCACGCGCATCGCTCTTGCGGAGATAATGCACGTCGTTGGTGGCTACGACGGGAATATCAAGCTCGCACGCAAGCTCGTAAAGCTCGGGCAAGATCTGCCGTTCCTCGGCGATGCCGTGGTTCTGGAGCTCGATATAAAAATGATCTTTTCCGAAGATCTGCTTGTATGTCTTTGCGATATTCTCCGCCCTTTCGCGGTCGCCCGCGGTGAGCGCCGAGGGTATCTCGCCCGAAAGACAAGCGGAAAGAGCTATAAGTCCCTCGGAATGGTGACCAAGAAGCTCAAGGTCTACTCGAGGACGCGAATAAAAGCCCTCCGTGAAAGCCTTCGAGACCATATAGGTGAGGTTTTTATATCCTATCTCGTTCTCGCAAAGCAGAACAAGATGATGCGAACCGCCCTCGCGCCCCGCAACTCTGTCAAAGCGCGAGCCCGGAGCAACGTATACCTCACATCCGATGATGGGCTTTATGCCCTTTTCAATGCAGGTGCGGTAGAATTGCATCGTTCCGTACATACCGCCGTGATCCGTCATTGCAACGGCAGAATGCCCCGCCGCGATGACCGCCTCGGGGATATCCTTGATACGGCACGCGCCGTCAAGAAGACTGTATTCGGTATGCAGATGCAAGTGAACGAAGTCGCCCATTTTCGCACCTCCTGTGTGATTTAATCTTTTTCCTTGCCCGCAATAGCGAGAAGTTTTTTAAGTCTGTGATTAAGACCCGATTTTGTTATCGCGGGCGAATGCTTTGCCGCAAGATCGGAAAGCGAAAGCTCGGGAAAATCCTCACGGAGCGTTGCAGTTTCCTTGAGCTCATCGGGCAGGGCGGCAAATCTTCCGCTTGCGCGGATCTCGGCAATTGCATCAATCTGCATTTGCGACGCGACGGCAACACGCCCGATATTACGAACCTCGCAATTTGAGTTTCTGTTGATCTGACCGCGCAGCTCGCGCATCAGCTTGCCCTGCATCAGCTCCATAACCGATGAAACCGCGCCCGCAATTGTGAGAACATCCTCAACGTCCTCTCCGCGCTTGAATATGAGGGAGGATAGTCCATCCCTGTTTGAAAGTCTTGGTGAATGTCCGAGATCGGCAAAAAAAACAAGCAAAAATTCAGCGCGTGCGGGATCGTTTATACGTATTTCAAGACGCGATTCACGCTCGGGATCTGAAAAATTCGCCGAGGAAAGCAAAAGTCCGGAAAGAAATGCCGCACGACAGTTTTTGCATTTAAAGAGCGTACTTTCGGCGCCCGATGACATCTCGCGGAGCTTATCTGCAAGCTTATCGGATGAGAAAGACACCTCAGCCGACACTCTGCCATAGCTGTTCGAATATTCGGGATATGCCTCTCTGCCAAAAGTATCGCGCAAAAGCCTTTGCATCAGCTCTGAAGAAGTCCTGCCCGAAAGTTTTGCATAGATCATTCCATCCGGTGAGCAATCGGCATTGATAAGGATGCCGCAGAGCATCGATCGGCGGCAGCACTGCGCCGAGGGCAGTTCGCCCGAAAGCTCCTCCCTTACACGTTCGGTAAAATTCTTCATTCGCCGTTGCCCACTCTTCTGATCTCACATTCGAGCTCCACGCCATAGTTTGCGCGGATAACTCCCTTGATATGCTCAACAAGGCAGAGAACGTCGCTCGCGGTCGCACTTCCAATATTGATGATGAATCCCGCGTGCTTCTCGGAAACCTGCGCACCGCCGACGGTGTAGCCCTTGAGTCCCGAATCCTCGATCATCTTGCCGACGAAAAGGTCGGGGGCGGGGCGCTTGAAAACGCTTCCCGCGCTGGGGTATTCAAGCGGCTGCTTTGATATTCGTCTCTGCATAAGATCTCGCATAACGGCATCTATCTCGTCCTTGTTCCCCTCTTTAAGGGTAAAGGTCGCGGAAATGCAGATAAATTTCTTGTTTTCCGAAAAAATGCTATGACGGTAGGAAAGATCCATTTCATCCTTGCGGAGAGTGCGGAGCTCGCATTTTTCGGCATCGTAAAGAGTGCAGGATTCAAGCACGTCGGACACCTGTCCGCCATACGCACCCGCATTCATAACGACCGCGCCGCCCACGCTTCCGGGGATGCCGTAAGCAAATTCAAGTCCGGTCAGCGAAGCTGTTTTCGCCTTTGAAGCAAGAGCTGTCAAGGACATTCCCGCACCGGCGGTGACGCAGTTTCCGTCAATCGAAACCTCGTTCATTTTCTCGGTGAGGATAACGCATCCGCGGTAGCCTTCGTCCTCAAAAAGAATGTTCGAGCCGTTGCCGACAACAATGTATGGTAACTCGCGATCCTTGAGATACGCAACGATATATTCAAGCTCCGAGGCATTCTTCGGGAAAACTGCAAGATCGGCTTTTCCGCCAATTTTGAAGCTTGATTTTGAGGAAAGAGAAAGCGCGTTTTGGCATTCTATTCCCTCTTTTTCATATTTTCGCATAAGCGACAATAAAACAAGATCTCTGTCCATAATTACTCCAAAACATTAAGCAATTCGCGGATATCGCCAATGACATAAGTAATATCCATTCCCTCCGGCACTTCCTTGCCCTTGGGATTCAGCCAGCAGGTGTCAATTCCGTATTCAACTCCGCCCTTGATATCCGAGGTCAGCGAGTCGCCGATGATAAGTGCTTGCGACTTATCAAAATCAGGGATATCCGCACTGACGGCGTCAAAGAATCCCTTTTTGGGCTTTGCAACGCCAATGGCATCCGAAATATAGCACTTTTCAAAATATTCCTTGATCGCACAGCCGCCGAAGCGCGCAGTCTGCACCGCCTCGATGCCGTTGGTGATGATATACATCTTGTATTTTCCGTAAAGCGCGCGGCAAACGTCCTGTGCGCCTTCAAGAAGAACCGTCTGCTTCATCAGATTACCGACGTATGCATCGGCAAGCATCGCACCGTCAAGATCAAAGCCGTAATGCTCGCAGAACTGCTCAAAGCGAAGAACCTTGAGGCGATCCTTAGTAACTTCCCCACGCTCAAGCATCTTCCATAGATTGTCGTTTATTCTGCTGTAAGTTTCGATAACCTCGTCATCGGTCGGCAATCCCACCGCCTCAAAAGTAGCGGTGATCGCTCTCTTTTCACCAAGCTTGAAGTCAAGCAGGGTGTCATCCGCGTCAAAAAGAAGCCATTTATATTTCAAGGACATTTAACGTACCTCCATACTTTCTCAAGATATATTATACAACATAATTTGGATTTTTGCAACACCTCTACACAAAAATATTTACTACACGCGCGCGGGCGCAAAAAAGACTTGCTTTTTTATCTCAAATGTGCTATAATGTACTATGTATAATAATATAATGCAGAAATATTGTTTAATTCAGGAAGGAGAGGTAAAATATGACTGTAATTGGCGTAACCGGACCAAGCGGGGCGGGCAAATCGCTTTTCTGTTCTTATCTTGAAGAGCTCGGATGTCTGCATCTCGACTGCGACAAAATCTACCACGATCTCGTCGATTCTCCCTCCGAATGCACACGCGCGCTTGAGGCGGAATTCGGCTCATCGGTAATCAAGCCCGACGGCAGCCTTGACCGCATCGCCCTCGGCACCATCGTCTTTGCTCCGGGTGCGGACGAGCTTCGCGCAAAGCTCAACGAGATCACCCACGCATTCGTTCTCGCGGAGGTGCGCAAAGCCATAGCCGAAACCGATAAAGCCTGCGCCGTCATCGATGCGCCTCTGCTCTTTGAAGCAGAATTTGAAAAAGAATGCAACTTCACCGTTGCTCTTCTCGCCTCCCCCGAGCTTCGGCTTTCAAGACTTACTCTTCGCGACAACCGCACGGCGGAGGCACTGAGGGCACGTATGAACGCCGCCCCCGCAGATGAATTTTATTCCTCGAGGGCAACCTATACCGTTATCAACGATGGCGATGCGGACAAGCTTCGTGCCGCCGCAAAAAATATTTTGAAATGAGCAAAAAATTCTTAAACACACTGACGATAACCCTCATCCTGATCCTTTCGGTGGGCTGCGGATTTCTTTACGACATCCTATTTACGCAGTACCGACTGAAGGAATACCCGAGGCAGTACAACGACACCGTCATCGCCTGTTATTACGAATACGCCGTGCCCGTTTCGGTGATCTACGGCACCGTCAAAATGCAAAGTGATTATGAATCGGGGCTCGTTGAAGGTGATCGGATCGGACTTATGCAGCTTACGCGCGATGAATACGATCTGCTTTCCTCCGAGCTCGGGCGAAGGATAGATTCGGGGCTTCTGTTTGACCCGAAGACAAACATCGAGATCGGCGCTTATAAGCTCTCAAAGCTCTTCACCAAGTATCAAAGCTGGCGCGCCGTTTACGCCGCGATCTATGCCGGCGAGGGGGCTGTTGACGAATGGCTTCTTGACGAAGAAAGCCTTGCAGAAGACGGCACCCTTGGTGAAATCCCCGACGAAGAAACCGAAAAATTCGTCAAAAAATTTGAAAAAACGGTAGAGATCTACCGCGAATTATATGAATCTGCAAATTAATTTTTGAATCAACTGAAAGGAAAATAAAACTATGAGCGAAATCAAAACTCCCGCAGAAGCCGCTCGCGAGCTTCTTTACAAGAAAAAGAGCGTTTACGAACGCCGTGACGAGGTTGCCATTGAGGCAGCTTACGAATACGCCGTAGGCTACGCAAAGTACCTTGACGACGCAAAGACCGAGCGCGAGGCTGTATGGGCTTCCATCAAGCTCGCAGAGGCAGAGGGCTTCGTTCCCTACGCATTCGGCGACGAGATCAAGGTTGGCGGTAAATATTATTACAACAACCGCGGAAAGAACCTCTTCCTCTTCTCCGTCGGAAATGAGGCTCTCACCGAGGGTATCCGCATCTCTGCGGCTCATATCGACTCCCCCCGCATCGACCTCAAGCAGGTTCCCCTTTACGAGGACAGCGGAATGGCGTTTCTCAAGACACACTACTACGGCGGTATCAGAAAGTATCAGTGGGTAGCAACTCCCCTCGCACTCCACGGCGTTGTCATCAAGGCTGATGGTGAGAGCGTTTGGGTATCCATCGGCGAAGATCCCACCGATCCCGTTCTTTATATCAATGACCTTCTTCCCCACCTCGGCCACAACGATGACCGCAAGCCCCTCGGCGAGGCGATCCCCGGCGAAAAACTCAACCTCCTCGTCGGCAGCCGTCCTCTCGTAAACGAGGCTGACGGCATCAAGCTCAACGTCCTCCGTATCCTTAACGAGAAGTACGGCATCTGCGAGGAGGATTTCCTCTCCGCAGAGCTTTCCGCAGTTCCCGTTGGAAACGCGCGTGACGTCGGTCTTGACCGCTCCATGATCTGCGCTTACGGTCACGATGACCGCGTTTGCGCTTATCCCGCAATGACCGCTATGTTTGAGGCACTCAAGATGGGCACTCCCACACTATGATGTGCATCCTCGCCGACAAGGAAGAGACCGGAAGCGACGGTAACAGCGGTATGCAGTGCGATCTCATCCTCGACCT
>JAGBRZ010000038.1 GCA_017632155.1 Clostridia bacterium | reverse complement strand
TCTGACAGGCGGCTACGGGTCGGCTCTGACAGGCGGCGACGGGTCGGCTCTGACAGGCGGCGACTGGTCGGCTCTGACAGGCGGCGACGGGTCGGCTCTGACAGGCGGCTACAGGTCGGCTCTGACAGGCGGCGACTGGTCGGCTCTGACAGGCGGCGACAGGTCGGCTCTGACAGGCGGCTACGGGTCGGCTCTGACAGGCGGCGACAGGTCGGCTCTGACAGGCGGCGACGGGTCGGCTCTGACAGGCGGCTACGGGTCGGCTCTGCGCGGGGGTGCTGGCTCCCGTTTTCGTGGTGGAATGTGGACTGTTTTTGCTGCTGAAATTCGAGATAATGAGGGTAAGCTCGTTGGCGTAAAAGCCGGGGTTGTTGACGGCGAAACGCTCAAGCCTGCCGTGTGGTACACCCTTAAAGACGGGGAGTTCGTGGAGGTGAAACCATGAAAACCCCGTGCAAGGACTGTGAGGATCGCCACGCGGCCTGTTGGAGCGGGTACGAGCGGTACAAGATCTGGAAAACAGAGAAGGACGCCGCCAAGAACAAAGTGGCGTATGAGCGGTTGAGAATGGAACGAATCTGGAAGGGAGCGAAGTAATGGGAAATTTGATGCAAGTCATCATTAAAGACGGGAAGCGCACGGTGAACTGGGAGCTGCCATCGGAAACCACGCTGGCAGAACTCTTCAAGCGGTGGGAGATGGACTATTACCCGTGGGAGTCATTCACGATCACACATATGGAAGAGGCCAAGATGGTTTTGGAAGTCAAGACCGCTTTCCCGAAAAAGAAAAAGAAGGAGGAAAGCAACTGATGTATGTCAATCCGTTCTGGTTTGGCGTGTGCTGCACGGTCGGCGTAGAGCTGGTTCTTCTGGTCGTGTTCGCATTGATTCGCGAGGGCCGGAAATGAGGGCTGCTCTGCCAAAGAAAAATATTGCGAAGCACCTTCCGTATCAGGAACGGCTCCGCAACTATGAGAGGGACAAACAGGCGTTGCTTTCGGCCATGCGGGATCTCCCGGCCAAGGACTTTTCAGAAAAGCTGAAAGAGCTACAGGAGAAGTGGGATGTCTGACGAATTGATCTGCCGCGACTGCGGAAACATCTTTTACGCCTGTGAGGCGGGTAGGGTTAAAGAGCCGCACGATGAGATTCCGGGCGGGTTCTATGAGACTTTCTACATCTGCCCGGTTTGCGGTTCGCAAGATTATGAGGAGGCCGCGTACTGCGATCACTGCGGCGGCGCGTTTCTGGAAGACAAACTGATCGGCGGTCACTACTGCGAGGAGTGCGTCAACGGTTTCATGACGATGCACTATCTGGTCGGATTTGCCAAGGAATGCCTCGACGAGTTCGCTGAATACGTTTACGAAAAGGAGGAATGCGAATGCTCAAGTGCGAAGGATACATGATGTTCAAGGGCAGCGCGACGATTGTGCCGGTGAACAGAAACCCGTATACGGTCAGCGGCACATGGCTGTACAAACCGGAGCATGACTGCTGGTACTGCGGCGGCGTGAGCTACCCGGCGAGCATCGTGACTGATATTCGGGAGGAGGTGTGATATGGACTCAGCATACTTTCTGTCCTTGCTCAGAATGATGAGCGAAGAGATGGAGAGCGTGGCGAAAGACGCCGCGACCGTCTATGAAGAGGCGGTGAAGATCCGCAAGCGCTCGGAAGAAGTCGAGGCGCTGGTGGATGAGTGTCTGGCGCTCATGGAGAAATAAGAAAAGCCGCCGTCGAAGTACCAGTTCGACTGCGGCTCCCAGAAACAACATTCTGTCTTGATGGAGGAATTATATCATATGAAAAGGAGATTGGCAAGTGCCTTGATGTGGCTGGCCCCGTGCATCCTGTTTATTTTTCGCGATGAGATCCTGTCGCTTATGGCCCTGTGCATCATGGGCGTGATGTGCATCGGCGGTCTGATCGCAGCGAGGGAGGCGATGTGATGGTTCTGTACGGTATGTTTTTGGAGCTGCACGACTTCTACACCGGCGCTCCCATCCTGCTCCGCGCCGATATGATCACAAAGGTCATTGTGATGGCCGACAAGCTGGAAGAGATTACCAACATCGGCTATGCGGGACGCGACGATTATTTCCTCGTTGAAGAGGATTATGAGACGGTTCGCGGTCTGCTGGGTCTTGTCTATGGCAAAAAGCCGAAAGACTAACCCGCGCAACATTCCGAAGACGCAAGCAGATGTCGATGCGGCATGGGAACGGGGCGTTATGGATGGCGTCCACTACGCCTCGGCCATGTTCATGAACGTGCTGCTGGACAAGTTCAACGCACGGGACTATGTGCAGGACATCTGGAAGGAAATGGAAAAGCTGTCTGAGGAAGTGCTGGAGAAGCGGGTGAAGATCCCGGAGATCACTCGGATGCTGAAGGAAGAATATGACATCGAGCTATAGGAGGAGCCATGCCGACAGATATTTATGAAACCGAGGTGACGATGCCTCGCTGGGAGTTGAGAGATCCGCTTGGACGCGGTGCGGTCCGCAAGGCGCGGTGGGAGTACACCCAGATGAAGCGCGAGCGGGACGCTCTGAGAAACGAGCTTGAGGCCGTGTATAAGGAGCGCGGCAAAGCGGTCAATATGATGATCGACGCCTTGAACCATGAACAGGGCGTAACGGCTGAACTGACCCGCCGTCTGGCCGTGTGCGACGAGGCGCGGAAGAGTCTGGGCGAGAAGCTCAACAATCTTCAGCGGGACAACGACGATCTGCTTAAGCGGCTTGCGCGGGAGATGGAGGACTGCGACACGTTGAGTCGGACGCTTGCTCGCTTGCAGGAGGAAAACGAGCAGCTTCGGGGAACGGCAGAAGAGGTAAGGCCCGATGAAAGTTCGTGAGGAGATCCATCTGGCTCTATGCTGCATGGCGGTTATTGCCGACCGTGTGCCGAATTGGGCGGCTCTGCGGATCTGCGACATTATGAAAGAGCTTCTGGCGCTTAACAGGGAAATGAAGGAGCGTGAATTGAGTGGCTGATTATATCTCCCGCGAGGCGTTCTTAGAAAAAGAGCGCACATGGTATTGCGAAAACTGCGACAAGCGCAAAGGCATGAAAAAAGGCAAGCTGCAAGTCTGCTATGAAATCGGATCAGCCCCGTGCCGCGCTTGTGCTATCGACGATGTGCTGACCGACCTTGAAGACTTCCCCGCCGAGGACGTAAAAGAAGTTGTTCTGAGCTATGATTATGCTCGCCTGATTAAAGCGTTGCGATCTGACCGCTGGAACGCTCTGCCGCCAGATCTGCGGAATCCGGTGAAGCAGGCCGCTGATACCATTGAAGAACTGTACGCTTTTCGTAAGCAGATAACGGACGGCAACTTTTACTGTATGCGCGATGGCGCTCTGCACGCAATGACCATAGAGCCACCGACAGGGAAGGCCATACAGCTGCCGAAGCTCCAGTTCCCCGCGCAAAAGGAGGAAACATGAAAGAGTATATCGAGCGAGAAGCAGCAATAAGGGGAATTGTCAAGTATAGCCTTAAAGAAATGGCAAACCCAGACATTATTGCTAAAGTGCTTCATGTACTTAATGACAATGTTCCCGCTGCCGATGTCCGGGAAGTGGTGAGGGGGAAGTGGATAAAAGATTGCGACTATCATTTCCGCTGTTCCGTATGCGGCGATAGATGGGTGGTCAGCAACGGAAAGCCACTGGATATTGTGAACGGGTGGAGCTACTGCCCCAACTGCGGCGCTGATATGCGGCAAAAGGAGGAGCCATGAGCCTTGATAAAGCCATAGAACACGGTAAGACAAAGCGCAAGCCGTATCGTGGGGCAAAGGCAATCGACCCGACTTGCCGAAATCACGGTTCCTGCAAGGTGTGTGAGGGCAACAGAAAATTCAAGATGCGGGATAAGCACCCGGCAGAGGAGGAAAGCTGATGGGAATATACATCAAAGGCATGGAGATGCCAACTCGTTGCGAGGACTGTTTCTGCTATCGGAACAACGCTGAGTTTGACTATGCGTACTGTTGCATCAGCGATGTCAACGTCCTTGGGCATGGGAATGCGAGGCTCAACAACTGCCCTCTCATCCCCGTCCCGCCGCATGGGCGGCTGATAGATGCGGATGCGCTCTGTGAACTGTGCGACATTATGGCAGACAAATGCGATGGAGTTGGGGAATCAATTTGGCATCACTTTCGTACAACCGTAGAATGGACTCCCACCATCATCCCGGCAGAGGAGGGAGAGTAATGGAAGGGTTAATTTTTTCAATCACAGTATTCGGTATGTGGATAGTCTCGCGGCTTGGCGATATCCGAGAAGAACTCGGAAGAATAAGACGCTTGCTTGAAAAGGCGGAGGAGGGAGAGATATGAGCAGACTTGTATTTTTTGATTCAGACGGCAACGAGGTCTTTGACGACGGAGATACACGGGTAACAATTCCGCTTGTAATGGCCAAACCGAAAAAGCCCACCACCAACGCCGACCGCATCCGCGCCATGAACGACGAGGAACTGGCTGAGTTTTTGTGGAGCATCGGCAACAACCCGGGGACGGGGAATGTGTATCTAAACGGCAAGCTGATTTTCTTTTGCGGGGATGGCAACGGCTGGCTCGACTGGCTGAGAGAGGAGAGGAAAGAATGAACAACACGAATTTCGTTGTAGAAGCACAGCCCACGGAAATCGGGACAAGCTGCCAGATATGCGATAGATTTATTCCTCTTGGCTATATCGTTAACGCTGCTTATCCGCGCATTTGCAAGGAATGCAAAAAACGACTGTGTATGCTGTTGTACGGAGAAGAGGAGGTAAAAGAATGAACTACATCATAAACCCCAGCGTGTTTTATTGGATTAGCGTCGCAAGTGAAGTGAAGGGCGTAGCTATTCTGATGTTGGTATTAGGAACAGCCGGTGTGTTTGCCGGTTCTATAATCTATCTGACAAACAACGATTTGTTAGATGACGAGGAGAGGGCAGCGCTAAGAACGCTTTTCAGATTTGCCGCCCCGATATTTGCTTTCGGACTCCTTGGCGTCATCTTTATCCCCGACAAGCAGACGCTTATCGAAATGCTGATTGCCAAAACCGCGACCGTAGACAATGCCGAGTGGACGCTGGACGCGCTTAAACAGGCCGTGGACTATATTGTCGCGGCCATGAAGTAAGGAGATACACATGACAATCATAAAGGTCGTTTTCTGTGCCGGAATCATAATCATTGCCGGTTTAACGGGTGTAGCCCTTGGAGTGATAGACAAGATGTGCGCGGAAGAGCGCGAATATGAAATGTCCGAGGTGAGGCATGACTAACGAGGAGAGGCGCGACGCCCTGATCAAAGAGTCACTGCTGTATGAGCGCTGCGTCAGCCGCCTGAGTCGAATTAGTAATCGTCTGGCTCATGAACGCAACTCAGAGAACAAAAAAGCGCTGGAGAATGGCGAGGCAGCAGACTTGTCGTTCAAGGTCGTGATTGACGCGCTGACAGAACTGACCAAAGAATACCGCAAGAGATCCGACAAGGCGTGGAACGAGGCGCGGAAACTGACGCCGCGCTTTGAAGAGGGCTATGAACTTCTGGCCAACGCGGTGCTGGAAAACGCTGCAATGAACTATGAAGCGGCCCTGTGCGGCACGGTTGGAGCGAAGAACCAGAAGACCATGATCGAGATCTTCTCGCGGTATGGTGCAGAGCTATACACAGATCTCGATTTTGAGAAAGTCCTTCAGATCATCCGCAAGGAGCATCCGAAGTTCGTCAAGAAAGCGCACGAACACGCCGCCCAGATCATTAGAGAGACTGAGGAGCGCCGCAAGGCCAACAAGGATCTGACCGAAAACAGCGTAAAGTGTCCGCTGTGTGGCTACGGGATGTATTCAGCCTTGCATTCGGGCAACGGCGCGTATCTGATCCGCTGCACCGGCTGCAACTTCTCAGAATATGTGAGCGTGGCCGATGAATAGGATCGAAGCGGATTACACCAAGCAGCTTTACTGTGCGCTCTATGCGGCCCACGACCGACTGCGAGCCTCGCGCATTTTGTACAACGCGACAAGCGACAAGCGGTTCAAGGGGTATCTTCTGGTTGCGAAGAACGAGCTTATACAGGCGGCTGACAAGATCGAAGTGAACGAGTTGTTTAGATAAGCGAGGTGAAACATGGCCCCCACAGATATCATCACGCTCCACGACGCCATCGAAGGGCCACCTTTGTGGAGCATGATTGCGGTAATGGAACCAGACCGGCCCATCATGGTCAAGATGACCTATGCGGATCTGTATGCCATTGCGAGAATGATTATGGATAAGAAGGAGGAGTAAATGCCAGAATACACAGACTGCGTTAATCAAAAGATTAAAGGCGGTGCGGTATCTATCTGCCCGACTTGTATTCACCGCAACGTCTGCAAGGTAATCAAAAACCAGCCGTGCATCGAGTGTTCAGAATTCATTCGCGCCGTTGTGGTGAAGGGGAAGTGGGAGCTTGACAGCGACGGTCTTCCTGTTTGCTCCGAGTGCGGAGAAATTGCGCTTCAAAGAATATTCGTTAAAGTGCCACACTTAATCCAAGAGGTGCGTATGGTACGCTCAAGCTACTGTCCCAACTGCGGGGCCGATATGAAGGGCAAAGCAGATGTATGAAGAATTGATAAAGCTCTTGCGGTTTGAGGTTGAATGTAACAAACGCATTTATCCGCAAGGCCCATCTTCAACAGATGTTTTGTTGGCCGCTGCTGCTGACGCCATAGAAGCTTTGGAAGAGGAAGTAAAAAGATGGAAAGGGGAAGCAAAAGACTGGTATCTTGCATATATGGATTTGCTCCCAGATTCACAAGTGGAGGAGGGAAAGAATAAATGGGAATCCCTGTACTGATCGAGGGCGAAACCGGGTCTGGCAAGACCTATTCGCTCCGCAATTTCAAACCGGAAGAGATCGGAATCTTCAGCGTGGAAAAGGGGCGGCTTCCGTTTCGCGGTGACTTCAAGGTGGTTAAACACGCCACCTACAAAGACATCGGGAAGATCTTCAATGAGCCGAAGTTGAAACGGTATGTCATCGACGATAGTCAGTATCTTCTGGTCAATGAATTGTTCGACCGGGCGAAGGAGGTTGGCTATCAGAAATATACCGATATGGCCTTGGCCTTTAGGAATCTTGTTCACGCCGTCAACCACAATCTGCCTGATGATGTGATCGTGTACTTCCTTCATCACACAGAAACAGATCCCAACACCGGCAAGGTAAAGGCCAAGACTGTCGGCAAGATGATCGATCAGTATCTCACGCTGGAAGGGTGCTTTGACATTGTTCTGCTGACGGCAGTGGAAAGCGGCCAGTATTACTTCGTCACGCAGTCTGACGGCTATAGCACGGCTAAGAGTCCGGCAGAGATGTTCTCGGATATTAAGATCCCCAACGATCTCAAAGCCGTTGATGACGCGATCCGCAGCTACTGGAATCTCTAATGGGCATCGTTGGGCAGGACAAGCCGAGCCGCCCCTTCTGGACGAACGAGCCGCGCTACAGGCTCTATGACTGCCGGTGCGGCGCGACGCAGTTTCCGGATCGTGACGTATACACGGTTTTCGTCGGCGGTAAAACCGGTTTCTGGGTCGTGAAGTGTCACAGATGCGGCCTGATGGTCTGCGGCGAAACGCAGGAAGAGGCCACAAAAAATTGGAACGGAGGCGATGACCTATTGCCACTGTGAGTGGCTGCACAAGTTACACCAAGCGCTATGTGGACATCAACTTTACGGGCGACACCGTATGTTGTGCGCGGTGTCCGCTGCTGGAAACATATGCCAGAAAGCAATGCAGACGGACAGGGGAATATATCCTCGATGACCGCGTAACAGGCTACTGGTGTCCACTGGCTGAGTATCCCGGCACTATCGGACATCTGCCAGAGGAGTTTATCAATTCTGACGAACCGGAAGACGCGCAGATCGGGTATGAATAATTATTCAATAATAGTATTAATCAAAATTTTTGAATTAAAGGAGTAACACATGAAGCAGATCAATGGATGGGACAACGTGAAAGAAGCTGGCGGCGCGATTGAGAATCTTCCTGCTGGCGGGTATGTCTGCACGATTATGAAATGCACGGAAGACCGCAACCGCAATTCCAACGGGACGCATCTGACGGTGCAGTTCGACATTGCGGAGGGGGAGCATAAGGGCTGGTTCGCCGATGACTGGAAGAACCAGACCCGCGAGGACAAGTTCTGGCACGGCGTGATCAACCAGAACATCCCCGACGAGACGAGTCCGAAGTATGAGGTGCAGTGCGGTTTCTTCAAGCGCTTCACCAATGCGCTGGAAGCCAGCAATCCCGGCTATCATTGGGACTGGAACGAGGCCGGACTGAAGGGCAAGAAGATCGGCGTCGTGTTTGGCGAGGTAGAGAAGGAGAGCCAGCGCGGCACTCGCTACATGACTACCCGCGCCGACAGCATTTGCTCGGTCGATGAGGTCAAGAACGGCAAGTGCAAAGTTCCCGCGCCAAGGATGCTCCAGAACACGCAACCGAACTATGCGGCCCCGGCGAGTTTTGTGGAGACTGATGGGGATCTCCCGTTCTAAATGCATCCGGTAGATATCGAAGCCACGCTCAAGACCATGCGAATTTGTGTTGACAGCCGTGAACAGCAGACAGAACAGGCCAAGCGGCGCTATGCCAAATTCGGAGTTCCTTATTATCGGCAAAAGCTCGACTTCGGAGACTACACGGCGGCATTTATCTTGCCGGACGGGAGCGAGTGGTCAATGGCCGATAAGTGCGTGGTCGAACGCAAGCTTGGATACAGCGAATTGTGTACTTGTTACACGCACGACCGGGAGCGATTCACACGCGAGTTTGAGAGAGCCAAAGCGGCTGGGGCGAAGATATATCTACTGTTGGAGAATTCGACATGGGAGATTGCCTATGCGGGGACGTATCGCTCCCAGATGAAGCCGCAGTCGCTTGTTGCCTCCATGTTGGCGTGGCTGGCGCGGTATGACTGCCAGCTTATTATGTGCCGGTCGGAAACAAGCGGGAAATTAATCAAGGACATCCTCTATCGTGAGGCAAAAGAATTACTGGAAGGGCTGGAGGCCGATGAGTGATCCGGGAACATGGATAAAACTCGACCGCAATATCCTTAATTGGGAGTGGTATAAAAACGCGAATACCAAGGCCGTGTTCATTCATTTGCTGCTTAAAGCCAACACGAAGACCGGACAGTACCGGGGCATGACGGTCAAGCGCGGCCAGATAGCGGCAAGCTGCGCGGCACTGGCGACCGAGACTGGCCTGACCGTGCGGAACGTGAGAACAGCGCTTGGTCATCTGAGTGACACGGGAGAAATCAATGTTCGCGCTTGCAGCGGCTTCTCCCTTGTTACGATAGTGAATTACGACCGCTATCAAGAGACGGCCAAGCCAAGCCGACAGCCGCGAGAAAAAGTGGCGCGAAAAAAGAAGGAAACGAAAGCAGAGCCGCCGCCTCCCGTCGAAGAGAAATATCTTCCGCAGGAATGGGAGCTTGAGATCCCGCCAGAAATGTGGGGGAAGTTCTCAACGGAAGAGAAGTGGTGGGCTTATGCCGGAGGAGGCGAACAGTAAAGCGTGGGCTATGAATTAAAACAGAACGACGTCTTTGATTTTGCCCATGCAGGAAGCTATGAAACGCGGCAGAAGGGCAATGAACTGGAGTTTAAGTATTGCCCTTACTGTCGCGGCGGCAATCACAGGGACGAGTGGACGTTCTCGATCAATCTGGAAAACGGCGCGTTCAAGTGCCTCCGGGCGAGCTGTGAAAAACAGGGTCACTTTGTGGAACTGTGCCGGGATTTTGAGTATCGGCTGGACTTTGAACCGCCGAAGATCTACCGGCAGCTTCCGCAGCGCCCTATCGAAACGCGGGACGAGGCCGTGGAGTATATGAGGTCACGCGGCATCAGCGAGGAAGTCACGCGCCGCTATTCCATCACGGTGCGGACAGACTATAAGAACGTGCTGGTCTTTCCTTTCAAAGACCCTGACGGGCATCTGCTCGGCATCAAGTACCGCAAGACAGATTTTAAGAAAGGACGTGATAAGAACAAAGAGTGGTATGAGAAGGACACCATGCCGATCCTGTTTGGGATGGATCAGTGCAAAGATTTCGCAAAGCCGCTGATCCTGACAGAAGGGCAGATCGACAGCCTGTCAGTCGCGGAGGCCGGGATAGAAAACGCCGTGTCAGTTCCGACCGGGGCAAACGGATTTACTTGGTTTTCCTTCAGCTTTGTCTGGCTAAAGCAGTTCCGTGAGATCATCATCTTCGGGGACTGCGAGCATGGCAACGTCACGCTGGTGGACGGCGTTTCTTCACGGCTGAAGGAGAGCGGGATCATTATCAAGTGCGTCAGGCCGCAGGATTATCTCGGCGAGAAGGACGCCAACGATATCCTACGGCGCTACGGCCCAATGGCTGTGCGTTATGCCGTCGAACACGCGGAAGTGCCGAAGCTGAACAACGTCAAGCAACTTGCGGATGTGAAGAGCGTCGATATCAATAAGCTCGACAAGATCCGCACGGGCGTGGAGGAACTGGACAAGGTTATTCGCGGCATGGCGATGGGGCAGCTTATCATCCTCACAGGCAAGCGCGGAGATGGGAAGTCCACGTTTATGAGCCAGCTTGTGGCAGAAGCGCTCGATCAGAACCGCAGCGTGTTTGTGTATTCTGGCGAGCTTGCCGACTTCCATTTCAAGCGCTGGCTGAACTACCAGCTTGCCGGGAGCCGCTATCTGGTGGATTACAAAGACCAGTTTGGCGAGACGAGCTATTATCTGCCGGACGAAGCGGACGCCGCCATCAGTGAATGGTATCGTGATCGTGCGTGGCTCTATGACAACAACGCCATTGTGAGCGGAACAGAAGAGGAGTGGTTGCCTGACACCATTGAGCGGGTCATCCAGCAGCACAACGTCCAGCTTATTTGCATCGACAATCTCATGACCGCGATGGAAAAAGTAGCCGAACAAACAAATCTGTATCTCGCGCAGTCAAATTTCGTCGGACGGCTAAAAGCTATTGCGATGAAGTACAGCGTGGTGATCATTCTGGTCGCGCATCCGCGCAAGGCCGGGAAGGATGAAACGCTGGATGACAACGACCTTGTGGCCGGTTCGTCCGACATCACCAACAAGGCTGATATCGTGATCAAATACTCGCGGTGCGATAAGGAAAGCTACGGCTGCGACAGTCTGATCAAGGTCACAAAGAACCGTATCATGGGGCGGCTGCGGCTGCGGAACGATGACGCGATCCATGTGCATTACGCCGACAGCACGAAGCGGATCACGGGAGATTCCTACAACGAGCAGAACGAGAAAGTCTATGGCTGGGAACGGTTTGCCAATGTCATGGCGACAAAAGCGCCTGACAGAAGAGCCGCGCCGTCGCACATTGAGGATCTGGAGGAGTTGCCGTTTTGAGTTATTCACTGCCGGAAATCAAGCTGGCGGCTTATAACTGGACAGAGCTGCCGAACATGACACGCGCCGAACGCAATCTCTGGCAAGGGCTGGGCTACGCATACGAATGTTATCGCTGCGGCGAGCCGAAAGATGTCTGCGATGCGCTGGCCCAGAACTATATCAATTTTTTCCAGAAGGGATGGATGTGAACCTATGCTACCTACGAAAGTGACTATCTGCGGTATTCCGCACAAAGTGATGCTGGTCGATGATAATTTCGATATCGACTGCCATCTCGGCCAGATCAACTACGCCGAATGCAAGATCCGCATTAACAAAAACGCCGCAGAACCGATGCAGAAACAGGCGCTTGTGCATGAGATCGTCCACGGGATGCTCGTCATGACCGGCTTCAGCGAGGTATCGACCGATGAGACGTTTGTCCAAGCGCTGGCGATGGCAATCAACCAGACCTTCGATATCAAGGGGGCGAAATGATTCTGGATTCTGGAGAGCGAACGGTGT
The DNA here is from genome assembly GCA_017632155.1 of Clostridia bacterium. The sequence continues at coordinate 31,366 of JAGBRZ010000038.1, read as the reverse complement.
TCCAGAGCGGCGCTGTTCGCGATATGCATGAGGGGAAAGGCCGCTTTGATCTTCTTCCGATGTGTGTTCTTATCCGGCTGGCGAGGCACTACGAAGCCGGGGCGCTCAAGTATTCTGACAGAAATTGGGAGAAGGGTATCCCAGCGCACAGCTTTGCTGATTCCGCGCTGCGGCATTTGGTCAAATATCTGGACGGTCAGAACGACGAGGATCATCTGATCGCGGCCATCTGGAACTTGTGCGGCCTCGCATGGACGGAGGAGAAGCGGCCTGACATGATGGATATTCCGGCGAGAAAATCCGCAGAAGCGCGGAAGGTGGCCGAAGATAATCATATCATATGGACGGACGCGAATTTAGAGGTATACGAAAAATATCTGAAGGGGAGTGTGACGAATAGCTAATCTTCAGAACCCGGTTAAAGCCATCCGCGCCAAGTGCCTCGACTGCTGCTGCGATCAGGCCGCAGAAGTGGCTGCGTGTCCCGCTACGGACTGTGCGCTCTATCCGTTCCGGCTGGGGAAGAATCCGTATCGGACGCGGCGCGAGATGAGCGAGGAGCAAAAAGCAAGGATGACGGCGGTGCTTGCCGCCGCAAGAGAAAAGCAGAAGGAGGCGAGTGAAAATCGCTGATGAAGTAGTTAAACGCAAAGTCGGTAGGCCAAGAAAAACGCCAATAACGGAGGAGCAGACGCCGAAGCCACCCCCGACAGAAACCGAAGCCATCAAGGATATTGTGAAGAAAAAAAATCACAAGTCCAATTACCCGACAAGGATCGAGATCGACTCATCGTCGGCTGGAGAAGTCAAGGAAATGTTGGCCAGTGTTTTGCGCTGGTATGACAAACCGATTGTCAAAAGTGACGATGAGTGCGCGGATCGACTGAACGAATTTTTCGCGTCGCTGGCTGAGACGGGAGAGCTTCCTTCCGTGGAAAAAATGGCGTTGGCGCTTGGAGTGGTACGCACAACGCTCTGGAACTGGGAGAACGGGCTTGGATGTTCTGCCGCCAGAACGGCAATGATCAAACGGGCCAAGGAGATCCTCGCCGCAATGGATGCAGAACTCGTCAGCCGAAACAAGATACCGCAAGTGACCTATGCAAATATGGGTCTTCATACAGTAATGTATGTTTGTAACTCTTCTAATTGCTGGGAACTCTCATGTGTAAGTTGAGACAATCAGCAGCGAAGCCGCAGAAATGCGGTGCGTTCAACGACTATCCCGTGAGGGAGTACGCTGCAAGCGTTTGGCAGCGGAAACGGAGAGCATCCTGCGTTTAAGGATGAAGATATAGTCTGATCTCTGCGGTGACGCAGAGCGGCCCCAAACAGGGCGGGTGTGGTGTAGCGAACCACGCTGAACACAAATGATATTTTTAGGGCAAAGAACTTTTTTGGCATGAAAGACCAGACCGACGTGGTCGTGACGCCGAATAATCCCATCGGTGCAGAAGTGCCGGAGGAAGAGCTTAGAAAGCGCATCGCCGGTGACGTCGTGGTTGATGCGGAATTTAGCGAATGAGTAATGAACAAATTCCAAGGGGAGAGCGCTTTTATGATGATCTTTCCCGGTTGTTAGAAGACGCCGCTGGCTGGCCTGCTTGGCAGTATTATGAAAACGCAAAGTATTTATCAACTATTTTACGGCAAGGCTCTAGCGCTATCTGTGAATTGCTGCACAAAGCACACGCTGCCGCCGAAAGGCTGTGCGATGCTTGCGGCGTGTGTCAAATCGGCAAACGCGATCCATTCGACTGCGAAATTGCCGATATCGACCATTGCGAGGACATTCCAATTGAATACTTTGAGGCCGGAGGAAAATGAGTAAAGAGTATATTAGCCGTGAAGAACTGAAAGCCGCCTTCGAGGAAGATGGTCATCTCAGTGCGTATGTCGAAGAGATGATCGATTCTGTTGAAGACAAGATCGACGCAGAAGAGATCGAGCGCCTCAAGTGCCGCGAAAAGTTCCTTGAGTTTCTGTGGGAGAATGTCCGACAAGATATGCAAGTGCTTCTTGATGCGTACAAGAGGAGGCAGCAGAAATGAAGCTTGAACATGACGAGAACGGATATCTGTATATGCTGAACCTTGCGACAGGAGAGAAGCGATATGTTCTGGTTGATGTGCCGGGAACGTCGCATTTCGGATTGCTGAAGCTTGGAGAACCGGAAGATGGGCGAACTTAGAATCAGAAGCCCGGAAGAAGTCCGTGCCTATGTTGATGGATACAACGCTGCATACAAACAGTTCTGTGAATGCCTCAAGGGCAGAAAGAGTATTCTGGATGCCATCCGCAAAATGGAAATTCTTGTGGCGGCTGTGAATGGCGTTGTAAACGACGGGCTGATTGACTGAAAAAGGCATAAAAAAAGAGCCAGAAGCGTAATGCCTCTGGCTCTCATTTTGTTTTGTTGTGATTCCTCATACTGGAATTGAACAGTAGATTACTACGTTGGTGCGAAATAGAGAGTCACGCTCAACGCGATAGATTTCTGCGTCCGGGATTCGCTCAATAGCGTAATCCAAAGTCACGTTGCTCATAGCGTTTCTGTCGTAGGTAAGTTGTCTTTCATACGGCATACGCTCAAACCCATCCGGGTAGCATGAGTAAACACGGGTTCTGTCACTCTCTGCCGGGACATATTCTTTCAGCTTCATAAGGTTCATTGTGCTTCTCCTTTCATGCGCTTATGTGCTAATGATATTAACGTGTCTCGTTATGGCCTGTTCCATTTTCCAAGCAGGTCCAGAAAGTATTTCCCAATTTTGTCGGGATCTCCATCGTTTGCGGCAATGATGAAGCGCAGCCCGTCCGTGGTCAGCAGATGCCCGGACGATTCCAATTGCAGAAGCCGCTGATAGTGTTCGCATTGCTTTTTTGTGATGGTCATGATTTAGACAGTTCTTCCTTGAGGCGCTGCTGTTCCTTAACCCATCCGGCAAAGTCACCGGCTAGATGTACATTCTCCTCGCCCAAGACTGCCTCCATGCAATAAACAATACCGCGCAGTACACCAATTTCATTAAGCAATGCGGCGTCATTTCCCTTGTCTTTGAAGAAGACACAGTTGTCGTAAGTGCGATTGTAAAGGTCGATAAGCGTCATGATTATTCTTCTCCCATGTCTACGCGCCCAGCTTTGACTGAGCCGTGTTTCGCTCATAAGCCGCTTTCCGCAGCTTGCTCTCTGCGGTGTGAATCTGGTTGGTCAGCGTGATGATGCGCTTCTGACAAGCGACGTCTGTCTTGCTGCCGGGAACCGACGCCGCCTGTTCTGCCTCTGCCAAGTCCAGAAGGGCATAGAGCTTGCCGACAGCCTCTTTCCAATGGGCAATGTCGGCCTCGGCCTGATCCATGCGATACTCAAGCTTGGCGATCTGCTCATCGTGCTTAGCCAGAAGGGCCGCTTGTTTGCGCTGCTCCTCGGCAAGCCTCTTCTGTTCCTTGGCCTGACGTATCTGCTCGCGAGCAAGCTGCTCCTGCACCCTGACTCGCTCGCGATATTCCATTTCCCGCTGCCGCATCAACTCGCGGAACTGCTCATCTGTGATCCGCTGACTGCTCTGGGCAGAAGGGGTCTTCTTCTTGCGATTAAACAGCATTGTTCCTCCTCTGGTTTACCCCGTTCTTTTTCTCCGCAATGAGCCGATCATAAAGCTCGTTTACGGCGATTTCAATGATCTCCCTATTGCTGTAGTCTTTCGGCAGAAAGCCTTTGTTCTGCTTGAGTAGGGCTTTCAGTACGTCCAGCTCACCCCAGCAGTCGCTGTTGTGGTCGATTTTGATGTTATGGTAATTGCTCATGTTTCATCCTCCTTATGATTTTTGATGTACTCGCGCAGTGCGAGCTTGATTACGGTTCCCTTGCCTATTCCACGACTTGCCATTTCTTCTAAATAGGCGATAATGTCTGCTTCTGATTTCTTCATCAGTTTGACAGAAAAGACGATTGTGTTCTCTGCCATCCATTTTCTTTTGGCCTGACTGTCGGGCATTGTCATAAATCCATCCTTTCTTGTGGTTGCCCTATTGTACCACATAGGTAACACTTATGTCAAATTTTCCTTCTTTCCTTCGCGGGGTGCTGACCGCATCGCCGAAGCGATCCCGCATTACGCGCCCCGGTGGTATGGGGCGTGGCAGTCTGCGATTTATACATTCACGCGTTCGATATCAATTTTGAAAAGGCCACAGCCAGAAGAAAAAGCCGAAACCTTGCCAGACGCGATCTCATTTACAATACCAAAATAATGGTCGAACGACTCTTGCTGATTCGGATACATTGTTTTTTCTGCTCGGATAATTGCCTTGACATAGTCAAATGCCTCAGAGGCTCCATGCGCGATTGCCTCAAAAAGCATACCGTGGACATTGTAAGTGATCTTGAAAATCATGTTTACACCTCCTCAAACCATTTCTGGTAGTCATCAATCGGGCAATAACCGGCAAGAGACTCAAATAGCTCTTTAGCAATTGCCAGATTACATTCAAAAATGTCCTCATCAGGATCATCGACCGAAACAATGGCGACAACGTCGCTGCCGTTGTTGTGTAGCTTTACCTCCAGCTTCAGTGCCTCGGCAAAGTGCTTTTTCCCGGCTTTTGTGAGCTTGGCTGGGCCGCAGAATGCGATACCCAGCTCCTCACAAACATCGTCGTAAACGTCGATATCCAGCGCCATGTTGAGAAATTCTTTGACCCTCATTTTGTTTCCCCCTTATCAATTTGTTCTAGCTGCCACAGGGCAACTGCCTAAACGCACGAACGGTGTCCGCTCATGCGCTTAGAATATGTCCTGTGTGTGGACTGCGTGTGAACGTGTGCAGAAGTTTTACGGATTGCACCACTCTTTATACGTTGTGGACGTATAATGCATGATAACCTCATACCCGTTATACACAGGGCATTCGTTGAGGGGCAGAAGTGTGCAATGCTCGTCCTGCGTGAGATGCCTGTGATACTCATCCGCGACCGCAAAGCTATACGTCCAGAGATCGTCACGCTTGCAATCGACCATCAGCACGATGGGGACAAGCGAGTACTCGCCAAGGTCAACGTCCGGGGTGTACTTTTTGATTTTGGTAGACAGTTTCATGGTTACACCTCCTCATCCCAGTCATCACGGGACGGCTCGATCTCCCACCTATCCCAGCCATCGTCATTTGCCTCATGCCATGCCTCATCAGTTAAGGCCTCCAGTTCATCCAGCCAGCAGTCGAAGGACTCGGAAGAAAACGGAAAGACGAAGTCATGGGAAAATTCCGCATCGCTGCCCTCGACAATAGACCCTACCGTGACAGAACCGCTATCATAGGTGATCCATGCACCGCAGTCCGTGTACTTGTAGATATCACGCTCAAGCCGATTGACAGAAGTGCCAAAATGAATCGCAAGGTCATGAATGTTGTTAATAACCATTTTTATTTCCCCTTTCTCACATAGTTGTGATAGGGCAGCTTTCCAACTGCCCCCCGCGCTGGGCCAAACACCTATTTATACACGCACCAGCCGTGTCAGGTAAGAAACTGCTGCCGATGGGCCGCATTCATACCCTGTGCCATAAGCTCCAGAAACCGCAGCAGCTTAGACATATCTATCCACCTCCACACCGTGATCTTTCCAATAGGCCACGCATTCCTCCGCACTGTCGAACAGCAGATAATCGTCGAGTAGCGCATAGTTAAAAAGAACCTCATAGATGCAATAGACATGACCGTCTCTGGATTTGTATGCATAGTACATTTTCTTTCCCCCTTTTCATTTTTAGCTGCCTTGGCAACCGTCCAAACCGACAGAATCTCTCCTATCGGCTTGTGCTGTTGTCAAAACTCACACCATGAACGACCATGCCGCACAGCATCCTCCGGCAGCGGATATGGCTTGCATCTCTCAGCATCCGCGCAGAAGTAAAACCACTTACCGTGCCCAGCGGCGTCATATGCCGTTCCCGGCGGCACAAGGTGCTGCTGGAAGTACTGCTGGAAGTCTGCTGCTGGGCAAAACCACTTGCGCGTGATGGTGACATATCCGACCACTACGGGGCCGCAGAAGGGGATCGTGCCAGTGTGCGTTTTAACTATCGCCACACGCTTGCCTACCAGTTTCCCAAGCATATCCCGGCTGCGCGTCTCGATGGTTTTAAAACCGTCCACAAGCCATGTAGCATACCGGCCAGCGCCGCGCTCATTCACAAAAATTCCGTACATTGTTAAACCCCCTCTCAATCGTCTTCCAGAATTGCTACATCCATACCGATCTCTTCCACCGTCCAGTTATCACCACATGGGGCAAATTCAATCCAACTAGAAAGCTCTTCGGCCCATTCATGGTTTCCCGTCCAGCCCCAGATATGCTCATACACATCATACGGATCGCAGAAGTAATACCGGGTATGATCATCCAAATGCGTGACGCGATAATTGGGTAGTTTACTCATAATCTTTTCCCCCTTTTCATAATTCCGTTTCGCTCAAAGCTCATTCGGCGTCGGACTCTTACCGACGGACGGAATTGCGGCAGAAGGGCCGCAGCCCCTCCACCGCGTAATGGATTACACCTTAAACGCGTACTCCCAGCGGATGCTAGAATCTATCAGTCGCTCCGGGTATGCGTTCATGTGCAGTTTGTATGCCTCTTCCCGGCATTTTGCTACGCTGGCCGGTGAGCATCCATGCTGCCGCATCTTCCGGGCAAGCCGGAAAAGATATGTGGCCTCACGTTCCGAAATTTCCAGAAGGTCGCTGCGGATTTTCCTGAGATCGGCCCGTTGCTTACTGCGGACAAACACCACTTTGATATCATTGTCGTACATAGATTAATCCCCCTCATTTTTCCATTTTTTTGACCGCTTTTCGGCAATCATACAGAAGCACAAGCCCGAAAGCTTGTGCCGCTGTATCAGCGCCGAAACGCTGATTTACTGGTCAAACACCAGCAAGTTTTTTGACCATCTTTGCGGTTTCCCGAACGGCAGAAAGGGCATACTTGGCGCTTTCATACTCATCGTCAACATAGTTGCCATCATCATCGCAGTGCTGATACCACCGTTCTATGTCTTTCAGCCTTTCCAGCACAGCGACATATCCTTCCAGCATGGCAGCTTTCTCTTTGATTTCCAGAATGGTCTTTTCCATGATATAATTCCCCTTTTCATAAAATTTAGACTGTCCAGCAGTCATGCAAAAGCAACAGAAAGCTGCTGCCCTTGCATCAGCGCTGGACGCGCTGACGATTTTACTTGTCGCTTTTCGCCTCCTCCAACTTGACCAAATAGTGCAGCCCGTTTATAATGACATAAGGCTGATAACCATGGTTTTTCGCGTCGCGCAAGACGCGCAGAAGGTCGGCCTCCTCAATTACAAAGCTGAAAAGGTTATAATCGCTCATGCTTTTGCCCCCTCAATACTTGCAATCTGTAACAATGCCCTTGCGGACGCGGAAAACCTGATACCGGGCATAATCGAAAGCATTGTCGTACTGATCTACTTCATGGATATGCCAGACCTGATTTTCTCCAAGTTGATACTGATAGTGATTAAGGACAGAACAGATATAGTCCGCACTTCTTTTGCTGACAGAATGGGCAGAAAGTGCATTATACGAATACTCATGCCCCTTCACACTTCTTGCTACGATAAGCATACTTTTTCCCCCTTCATAAAATCGCAGAACAGCGAAAACACAAGCGCAGAACAGCGCAGAACAGGCCGCAGAACAGCGCAGAACGGGCATAGGCTGGCATAATTGGCCGCACAAGGCCCATGACGCCGCGCACCACCTGACCGCGCATTATGGCCATAGTAACCGTATCGTAGCCGCAATGATGCCTTTATATAGGATATAGGTTGATATTGCGCTCTATCCTATATCATGGCAGCATGACATATTCGACGCGAGTCTATACAATGCTTTGCCGCGCTTGTGATTCCCTTTTTCCATGATTGCATGATGTTTAAAACTAATGTTTCATGCAATCATACAAAACACTTATAATTAATAAGTGCCTTGTATCAGTGCATGAAAGCACTGATTTTTGTTTATGCCGTTTGACTTTCGATTAAGGTTTTTACTTCACCGTAAAGCGCGTCTTTTTCAGCACAATAATTTGTGCTGTGCTCGATAAAAAGGACAAAGTCATTTTTGCTGCACCCTTTGCAATTAGTGCAATGTTGGTTTTTATCGATGCCGCAGCGGCAAATATACACGGTTTTACCAAGCTCTTTAAGAGCTTTGTAAACGCGCAAGATATAATCGCAATGACCAAAGTTAAAACCATAACCGGGAATGATTGACTTAACGATGTTAATGTTAGCTAAGTCATTAAATGCGTTTTCCGCTTCCTGATTCTTTGTGTAAGTCCAAAAAACGCAAGCTTCACAAGCTTTGACAATTTCGCGCCATGCGCTAATGTATTCAGCGTTGAAAAAATCGCCGCTTGCATGAATACGGCAAAGCTTGATGTTATCGGCCCAAATTTGAGCGGTAATTGCACGTCTTACAAAGTCCGGGTAAAGTCTTGCAAGTATTGTTTTAATCGCGTTTGAGCGGATAACTGACGGCATATTGTAAAATCCAGTTTGTGCATAGCATCCCGGACAATTACAATTGCAAGTGCCGCAAGTTTCCATTGTTTCGCCGTCGATCTCAACCTTATACCAAAAATTACCGGGAAGCATGGAAAACGTCCATACACCCTTGCCCAGTTTGCTGTTGCCGTCAACCAAAAGCGGATTTATCCAGCCAAAAAGCGGGGCCTTGATTTTGCCGTTTTCAAATTCAATCCCATAACAGGCATAAACATTTTTCTTATTGTTTTTCATTTTCTTTTCCCCCATAAAATAAAGTATTCAAGCGGTTTTGCGCTTGTTTCTGTCGTGCCATGTAAAAGAATGGCATAACACAAACAAACGCAAGACAAGCCTTTTTACGGGCTTGTCATGCGCTTGTTAGGGGAAAAAGGGAAAACCGTATTGTAATGACATAGCAGCTAAAAACCGGAATACGGACTAGTAACCATGCGTTTCCAAGCTTCAAAGTGTATCATGCGCGGGTATTGCCGCATGACGTGCTTTTCCGCTTTTCCGCGCTTGTGCTGCTATGTGTTTGACAAGGTACATTTAGCTCAGGCTTACTGTCGCTTTGCGGTTTTCCGCGCTTCCCGCGCACGTTTGACGGCCGTCAATCAAGTTGCCGCATTGCCGCACGTTCTCCGCGCTTTTGGCGCTCAAACGGGGCTTGGACATGATCAGCGCGCCCGGACAAGTCAACAGGCCGCTGCCGTTACTTTGTGCGCGGGCGCTACTTGCCGCACCGCGCTTGCTAGGCTAAATTGTTAAGGTACATTCAGCGCCCATAGCATGGGCAACTGTCAAGTATAAGATAGCAAAAGGTAACACCTATTACAATGCAGGTAACACCTATTTGTTTAGACAATTTATGGTCAAGTGTATAAAAATAGGTGTTACCGTCCATTATTCTACGTTTTGCACAAAATGATCATACCGTTTTTGTGCATACTATACCATACTTAAACAGTAGGAATAGCCGCAAAATAACAGGTAACACCTACAATGCCGTTTTTAAGCGCTACAATCGATTTTCTTTTCCGACGTGTATTTATATTACCCATGCACTAAAAATCGATTCTGCGCGATTTTTGTCTTAAAGCCGCATGAATACTGGATTTTTTGGCGCAGCTATTTTCTGATCATAGCCGCAAGCGCAATTAAATTGTACTCAATTATTTATACCATAATATGCCGTACTATCCTATCATCAGGCGTCGCGTCGCTTTGTCTTGTGCTGCTTCTTAATACCTATAACACAATACTATCCAACACAACATTCCTATATCATTCTATCTCATAGCATGACTTCCAATATCTTACAATCATTCCAAACACTATCTATAATTCCTAATTCGACTCAATCACAATATCAAACAATGCTGCGCAAATTAACACCATACCAATAATTGACAATGATATTATGCCTGTCGATATAGTATCGTATCTGATAATACGAATGATATAGAGGAGGATAGTATTGGAGGGAATGGTTTAGTTGGAGTTAACATTAGTTCAGTTTACATGAACGCATGAAAAAGTGTACCAATTCCAGTGCATTTTGAAAGTAAATTTCATGAACTTGTACCATATCAAGTGCATATCAATAAGGGAATACTATGTAATGTGCATATAATAAAGTGAATAATACAGATTGTATATGCATTTATGGCTTAAAAACGTGATTATACCGTCGTTGAACTTCACATAGTTAGTATTAAGCGAAGTTCACGCCTGATCTGGCTGTATTACTGATAACAGAGAGTATACCCACGGGGGAATTGGGGGATAACCGCCTCCCTTCCGTCACCCCTCTCTCCACTCTCCAGAACAAAAAAGAGCATGATGACTCATGTGGCGGGAATGACTATCTTGGCCATGTTGGCCGCTATGGCCGGAATGATTGGAATAGCCGCCGTGAACGATGTGGCTCTCATGGCTGTTCTGGCCGCTCCGATCAATATGGACGAGATGACTATGTTGGGGCCGGAGGCAAGCATGGCGTATTTGGTGATTTGTTGTGTATTGTAGACAGGGAGAAAGGGTATATAGGTCGAGGGGTATCTTTATACTCCCGAAGAGCCAGAAGCCGCGAAGCGTGTCTGGTATACACGGAAAAGACCAAAGATGGGGGCAATATGACTTGTGGGGCCGTGAGAGTGTGAGAAGGAGAGTGGCCAGACCCACCCCCGGTGTCAGGATAGAATTGACAGGCCCAAAAAACGGCAGCTCCAAAATTTCTCAAAAAAAACAAAAAGCCCCCGTCGTGCGACAGGGTCGGTTAGAAGCGACCAAGGGTCGTTTTTCGCCTATATATTCTTTCATTCTTATTTATATTGTAGGTTTGTCGGTCGAAGCGAATTGATGTAATGCGGTAATTCTGGAGGCCGCATAAACAGCGGATTTTTTGAGGTCTTTCGTTTGTCGGTCGAAGCGCGTTGTTGTAATGCAAAAATTCACTTGACAAGGCGGTTGAAATGGGGTATCCTGCCACCGAAAAATACATGGAGGTGACCATGTGACGGGAAAGGACAAATTGAAGAGGGGTGTTGGACGGCCCAAAGCGGAGGAACCGCGAAGCCACAATGTGGTAGTGCGACTGACGGAGCATGAGAGCAAGTGGCTCGATGAGCTGTGCAGCAGGAGCGGCTATAACCGGTCACAGATCTTTAGGATCGGCTATCTGCTTATACGGCGCGACGCCAGCTTGCTGGAAGACAAGGCTTGGGATGAGCTTGGCGTATGAGCATTGAGAGGAGGGGCGGTTTATCGGAGCAATAGAACTTATCGGCCCAGCGTTCCAGCGGGATCTGAGCAGCAGTGCGGCGCTGCTGGATGCGTTTGAGGTGTGCAAGCTGGTCGAGAAGGAAGACAAGGCAAAAGCGCATGAGCTGAACAGGAAGGTCAATGCTCTGGCTGGGAAGTATGCGGCTGAGAGCGGAAGCATGGCCATGTTTGAGATCTATAACCGGTCGATGATGTTTGAGGCGAAGGAGAACTTTGACTTCTTCATGAGGGCGCTGGAGCGGAACAGGAAGCCGCAGGAGCGGTTCTGGCAACCGAGGCGAAGCAAGCTTATGCCGGTCTGCCGCGCCTTGCAGGACATGGAGGACGGCAAGCTGGACGAGTTGTTCCTGTCGTGTCCTCCGCGAGTAGGGAAGTCCACTCTCATGATGATGTTCTTCCTCTGGGTGATGGGGCGGGACTCTGAGCGGTCGAACCTGTACTGCTCTTACACGGACAGCGTGGTCGGGGTGCTGTACAACGGCATTCTGGAAGTGCTGAACGACCCGGTAACCTATGCGTACAGGGACATATTTCCGCTGGCTTCGGTCGCATCGACGAACGCGAAGGATCTGCTGATCAACCTTGACCGCAAGAAGCGCTATGCGTCGTTCACTGGTCGGTCGCTTTACGGCACTCTGAACGGGGCCTGTGACTGTAACGGCTATCTTGTCGGCGATGACTTGATATCCGGCATCGAAGAGGCCATGAGCAAGGATCGGCTGAGTAATGCGTGGGCGAAGGTGGACAACAACTTCCTGCCGAGAGCGAAGGAACAGGCGAAGATCCTCTGGATCGGAACGAGGTGGTCGTTGACTGACCCCACGGGGCGTCGAATCGATCTTCTGGAAAATGATCCCAAGTATGCGGATCGCCGCTGGCGGGTGCTGAACACTCCGGCGCTTGACGAGAACGACCACAGCAACTTTGAGTACGAATACGACGTCGGCTTCTCAACGGACTATTACCAGCAGAGACGGGCGTCTTTTGAGCGCAATAACGATCTCGCGTCGTGGTTCGCCCAGTATCAGGGGGAACCGATAGAACGTGACGGCTCGGTCTTTGCTCCCGAACAGCTTCGGTACTATAACGGGGTGCTGCCGGAGGGAGATCCTGATCGAGTGTTCATAGCGGTTGACCCGGCGTGGGGCGGCGGTGACTTTGTTGCGGCCCCTGTCTGCTATCAGTACGGCGACGATCTCTATGTGGCTGATGTGGTCTACGACAACGGCGATAAGACGGTCACGCAGCCGCTGATTGTCAGTGCGGCCAAAGCGCATAGTGTAACGGCCATCAAGGTTGAGGGGACAAAAATGACCGCCTCATACGGAGAGGGCATCAACGATGCTCTTCGTAAGGACGGTATCAGGGTCAATATGCAGATCAACACGAAGCATTTTACCGGCAACGGCAAGCGCCAGCGTATCTTTGACAAAGCGCCTGAGATCCGCGAGCGCATGGTGTTCCTGCAAGACGGCAATCGAAGCAAATCATACCAGCAGTTCATGACCAGCCTGTTCTCCTTCACGGTCACAGGCAAGGCGGCGAAGCACGATGACGCTGCGGACAGCCTTGCGATGGCGTGTGACATGGCTTTCCGGCTTAGAAACCACGTTGAGGTTCTTCAACGGCCTTTTTAATGCCTAATGATTTGACAAATTTGAAAAATTATGTTATACTAAAAATTTCCCTCTTGACAAAAGTATTATCTTTTGCTATAGTGTATGCGTAAAAATAGGTTTTTGAGGTGAAATAATGCCGAAACGTGAGATTTCCCTTTCACCAAAAGCCATTCAGACCATCAACGAGATCCTGACCTCCGGCAAGAAGGTACGGATCTCGGTGGTCGGTCAGCGGTTGCGAATAACCGAAGTGGTCGAAGGAACGAAAGTAAAATACGATGTGATGCTTCCAGAGTGATGACCACGGTTTCATAGAAGATTGGTTCCCTCTGTACGGAGGGTTCAACGGCCTGTACGGGTCAGATGTCTACTATTTGTAGGCGTCTGGCCCGTTTTCTATTTGTTTGGAGGTGCGGCGTGAGCGAAGAAGTTCAGCTCAAGGGCATAAAGAATTCCAATGATGACGCTGCCCATGTGGCTATGCCGCCCCGCGAGCTGCATGGCAGAAGGGAAATTCGGACTAACGAGCAGCAGATTACCGCTGACAACGTTATCCGGGTACTGAATGAGGCGCTTGCCGTTCATCTGCGGAACCGGGCAGACGAGGATTACTTGGTCAGGTATCTTCGCGGCGTCCAGCCGATCCTCGACCGCGTTAAGGCATACAACGACTATGTGAATAACAAGGTCGTTGTGAACGTGGCGAATCAGATCGTGACGTTCAAGACGGCAGAGTTCGCCGGGGAGCCTATCCAGTATATCTCACGCGGCAGCAAGCGGTCAGTTCCGAAAAAGGTCGAAAAGCTCAACTCGCTGATGCTGTCCGAGGGCAAGCAGTCCAAGGATATGGATCTGGCCTACAAGATGTTCACGTCGGGCGTCGGGTATCGGCTTGTTCTCCGGGATAAGGCGGCTGACGTGGCGAAGGGCGAACTGCTCGACGAGGCCCCGTTTGAGATCTACATTCCCGACCCGCGCAATACGTTCGTTATCAAACTAAATGACGTAACCAAGCGCGTGGTCGCCGGTGTGACGTATGTCTTTCTGGACGAGGCCAAGAGCCAAGTCCTGTACACGGTCTACACGGACAACGTGACGTTCAAGATCGAGGGAAGCGCTCTTACGGCCACAAAAATCGTTGAGACGGTCGTTCACAACTTCGGCATGGTCACGCTGATCGAGTATCCGTGCAACGGCATTTACATGGGCGCGTTTGAGGTCGTGCTGCCGCTTCTGGATGCCTACAACAACTGCATGAGCAACCGCATGGACGGTATCGAGCAGTTCATCCAAGCGATCATGGTCTTTGAGGGCGTGGACATCACCCGCGAGGAGTTTCTTGAACTGAAGGATCTCGGCGCTATCAAGCTCCCGCCGTCAGTAGACGGGCGGCAGAGCCGTGTGTACTACCTCAATGAGCAGCTTGACCAGAGCCAGACGCAGACGCTTGTGGATGACATCTACCACACGATCCTTCAGATCGTTGGTATGCCGAGTCAGGGCAATGCCAACACTTCGGATAGCTCCAACAACGGGGCGATCATCATGAAGAACGGCTGGTGGAACGCGGAGGCGCGTAGCCTTGAGACGGCTGGAATGTGGAAGGAAGCGGAAACGACCTTCCTAAAGATTGTGCTTAAGATCTGCGCGGAGGCTAATGTGCTTTCCGGCCTGTCCGTTTCGGATGTGGAGCCGAAGTTCAGCAAGCGCAGCTATGAGGATCTTCTGGTTAAAACGCAGTCCTTCTCGACTCTTCGCTCGGCTGGTATGCCCTCGATCCAAGCTTTCAAGTTCAGCCATCTCAGTCAAGACCCCGAAAGCGATTCGATGGAGTTCGACGCTTATCAGGAGGAGCGCGAGGAAGCGCTTAACGCGGCGACCGGGCTTGATGCTGGTGGCGGCTCCGGCACTGTGACCGAGTACGACGGCGGCGGTGAGGAAGATGAGGGCGAAGAAGAGGACAGCGAGTCCTCTGGCGGCTCCTATGCTGTTTGCCCGGTCTGCAAGCGCCGCTTCCGCAAGAAGAACGGCAATCAGGTTTATGACCGCGAGGAATGCAGACGGATTGCCCGTAGGCAGAAGAGCGGCGGTGGTCTTAGGTGAATTTCAAGTCGGCTGACCGCGCCATCAAGGACATGAACCGTCGCAACCTCCGGGCGTTTGATCGGCTGAAGACGCTGAAGTTCGACGAACTGAACGTGTTTCGGCTTATCACGACGGTGTACGACGATGCGGTCAGGATCGCAAAGCGCCGATACTTACAGATTGCGTGGGACGCCTATATCGCGGCCTTGATTCTGGCTGGGATAGACCCGAAAGAAGCCGAGGAACGTGCGGAAGACAGCATTACCGAGGACTGGATACTCGATATGCTGGAGGACTACGACGAGGTAACGCTTTACCGCTTTACGGCTGAGATAGAGCGAAAGAAAGACCGCTTTGTTGAGGCCGTGATTGCGTCCCACAACAAGAACGAAGAGGTTGACCGGGCGCTCCGCTATCTGAGCCAGCAGCTTGCACAGTATGCGGACAACGCCGTGATCAGGGCGACGCTGCAAGGGTACGCCGACGCCGGAGTTAAGAAGGTGCGCTGGACGGCTGAAGACGATGAACGGGTGTGCCGCGTGTGTGAAAAGCGCGACGGCAACATCTACCCAATCGACAAGGTTCCTCCTGCCCCTCATTTCAGATGCCGGTGCATCCTGACGCCCGTGTTTGATTAATTTGCTCATTTTCTTCTTCCTCCTTTCAACGACTGCGGCGGCTCAGTCGGCTTGCCTGAGTGTGTGGCATGGCACTTGGGGAGACTTACAACCGCCACTTATATCCCGTTAGAGGAGATTGTGTATGACGTTAGATCTTATCGTTCCGCACTATAAAGAGCCGTGGGAAGTCTGCCACTACCTTTTCGATAGCATTGCGCTTCAGAGAGGGCTTTCATTCAACAACATCCGTGTGATCGTTGTGGATGACGGCGGCTTCAATCCCATAGACAGGCAACTGCTTGAGGCGTACCCGTACAAGATCGACTATCTCATCAAGGAACATGGCGGCGTGTCCGCTGCCCGGAATTACGGGCTGGATATGAGCGACGCCGACTATGTGATGTTCTGCGATATTGATGACGGCTTTCTGAGCAATTACGGACTGCATCTGGTGTTCAGCGCAATGCAGGAGGGGTTCGACTACTGCGTTTCCAACTTTGTGGAGGAAACCTATTCGACTGATAACACCATGACTATTGTCCGGCACGACAGGGATCTCACGTTCATGCACGGCAAAGTGTATCGGCGGCAGTTCCTGCTTGACCATGACCTTCGGTTTGACCCGGCTATGACGCTCCATGAGGACGGCTACTTCAATATGCTGGTTTTCATCACGGCAGAGCATGAGGGCAAGAAAAAGTGGATTGATACGCCGTTCTATCTGTGGCGCTGGAACGATAACAGCACGGTCAGGAGCGACAGGGAAGACTTCGTGCTGAAGACCTATGAGAACGTGATGCAGACGCGCATCGGACTGTGCAAGCAGCTTAAGGAGCGGGGCTATGAGGAAGAGTTCCGCACTTCGGTCTGCATGACGGTACTAAACAGCTATTACGACTTTCAGAAGACCTCCTATCATGTGGCGAAAAACGCAAAGCATCTGCGGAAAGCAGAGAAAGCGTTTAAGCAGTTCAGCGATCTGTACGGCGCGGTGTTCAACGATTGCACCAACGGCGAGATAGCCGAGATCGCCAATACGGCCAGAGCCACGGCTTATAAGAACGGGATGCTGATGGAGCGCGAGACGTTGAAGGAGTTCATCAAGCGGATTCAGACGGAGGTGCGCTGAGTATGAAAGCGGCTGTTTACTGTGGAACGCGCAATCTGTATGAAGACATGATTCCGGCCTTGAAGTCGCTCCTGCACAATTCTGATGTTGACCGCGTGTATCTGCTGATTGAGGACGATAAGTTCCCGTATGAACTGCCGGATTGCGTAGAGTGTATTAACATCAGCGACCAGTATTGGTTTAAGCCTGACGGCCCAAATTTCAATAACGGCTGGACATATATGGTGCTGATGAGGGCAGCTCTTCATCGCGTTTTTCCAAATATCGACAGGATCCTCTCTTTGGATGTTGACACTATCGTGGCAAAGGACATCTCCGAGCTTTGGAACTTGCCGCTGGATGATTACTGGCTTGCGGCGGCAAAAGAGCCGTTTAAGTCTCGGTATCGGTTGTATGTCAACTGCGGCGTAATGCTTCTTAATCTTCGCAAGTTGCGCGATGACGGCAAGGGCGATGAATTGATTGAAGCGCTGAACACCGTCCGCTATGGCTTTAATGAACAAGATTGCATCGCCGAGAGATGCCAAGGCGGGATGCTGGTGATGCCGAGCGACTACAACCAGAACGCGTACACCGATCCGACTACCACGCCGAAGATTGTTCATTTCGCGGCGATCAAGAGATGGCAAGATCATCCGTTGGTGACGATGTACCGCGATATGCCGTGGGATCAGATAAGGATATAAACGGGCAACCGTTTGCTATATCACTTGCGGAGATGCAAGTCTAAAAAAGCGCACATAGAGCGGAGAGAACCGCGCTGTACAAGCTAAACGCAAATATGAATGGTGGGAGATCACCTATAAAGCGCAAAGGAGAAACACTATGGCAGAACTTGATACCAACATCAATCAGGGCGAAAACATTGACACCACCGAGGTGGAAACTGTTGAGACGGAAGCCGGTGCGGACAACACAGAGCTTACTAAACTCAAGGCCGAACTGGCCAAGCAGAAAGCCGCGCTTGATAAAGCGACGAGCGAAGCGGCTTCCATGAAGAAGCAGCTCCGGGCGAAGCAGAGTGCGGAGGAAATTGCCGCCGAGGAGAAGCGAGTGGCTGAAGAGGCCATGCAGAATGAGCTGAACACGCTCCGCAAGCGCTTTGCCGTGGCAGAGATGTCCAAGAAGGTCATGGGCTTTGTCGGCGACGAGGCCGCAGCGACCTCTGTGGCTGAGTATCTGTACGGCGCGGAGGATGCGGACGCGGCTCTGACGGCTCTTCAGAAAGCGTGGACGGCCAAGGAAAAGGCGCTCCGTTTGGAGTACGGCAAGATCCCTTCACCCGGCGTTGGCGGCGCGGACGGCCCTACGCTTACCAAAGAGCAGCTTGACGGGCTGAGTTATATGGAGCGTATCGAGTTCGCCAACAAGCACCCCGACGAGTACAACAAGCTCATGGGGAGGACTTAAATTATGAATGAAAGGATGATATTCAATGGCACAGGTTAATACCACCACTGGCACTTATCTTTCCAGCCTGTTCAATCCGCAGGTCGTTGCCGACCTCATTGACACCAAGCTGACCGACAACATGGTCTTCGCGCCTCTTGCGCGTATCGACTACACCCTTCAGGGCCGCGCTGGCAACACCGTGACTCTGCCGTACTATTCCTATATCGGCGCTGCTTCTGCCGTGTCCGAGGGCTACGACATCGGCATCCGCAAGCTCGTTCAGTCCACCAGCTCCGTCACCATCGTGAAGTACGGCGTGGCTGTGCAGCTTACCGACGAGGCCGTTCTGTCCGGCTACGGCGATCCCATCGGCGAGGCTGCGACTCAGGTTGCCACCGCCATCGACGATGCGATGGATAACGCTCTGCTTGCTGCTCTGGCTGCGAACTCCGCTTCTGAGCAGAACTATGCGACCAGCGACGCCTCCACCGCTCTGGCTCCCGCCGATATTCCTCTGGCTCTTGCCAAGTTTGGCGAGGACATGGATGGTCAGAAAGCCCTTCTCGTCACTCCCGACTTTTACGCCCAGCTTCTTGGCGAGAACTGGGTTCCCGCCTCTGAGATCGCGGCTGAGATCCGCATCCGTGGCGCTGCCGGCATGGCTTACGGCTGTCAGGTCATTGTGTCCAACCGGCTCAAGGCCGCTGGCAATCTGTACATCGTGAAGCCCGGTGCGCTGGCTGTGTTTATGAAGCGCGGCTCGATGATCGAGACTGACCGCGATATCCTCAACCAGTCCACTGTGCTGGCTGGCTCCATCCTTTGCGCTCCGTATCTGCTGAATCCGGCTGGCATGATCAAGCTGTCTGTCGGCGCGTAAGGCGGTGAGCCGCTATGATGCTTCACAGGCACTTTGAAGAGCAGAGGAACGAAAACATTACGACCCTTGCGGACGTAACGCCGAAAGAGAAGTCAGTTTCCGAGGAACTCCCTCATGAGGAGGAGCCTGTGGAAGCACCGAAGCGGCGTGGACGGCCCAAGAAGACCGAGGACTAAATCGAGGAGGCAGAGATGACAAACTCAGAAAAGATGGTATTGGTGGAAGCCCTTACTGATGAATCGGATGAGGATGTAGTCTCTGCCTTTCTCAGTATGGCTGGGGACGCGATCTATCACTATGTCGATCCGTTTGAGATGGCCGACAAGACGTCCGTTCTGGAACGCTACGGCAGCGTCCAAGTGAGGGCGGCGGCGTATTTCCTCAACAAGCGCGGGGCAGACGGGGAGCAGAGCCATTCGGAGAACGGGATCTCCCGTGTGTACGAAAGCGGCGATCTCCCGGCGAGCCTCCTGCAAGAGCTTACGCCGAGATGCGGGGTGATCCGGTGAAGACGCTTAAACGGAATCAGAGGCCGTTTTACTACTGCCTTTACTCCGGCACGGAGCGCATCATTGACGAGTACGGCAACGACAGCGGCGAGGAGATCATCACTTATGAAGATCCCGTGCTGATGTACGCCAACATATCTCCGGCAACTGGTCAGTCCAACACAGAGCAATTCGGCAACTTGGAGAACTACGACAAGGTTATTGTCACAACTGATATGGATTGTCCAATAGACGAAAACTCTGTGCTGTTTATCGACAAGGAACCGGAGTTTACGACCGGCGTGACGATTGATTATCAGGAGTCCGAAACCGTGCTTGGCGGCGATGATGTGACGCCCGTGTCGGTATCCGTACCGGCTTATGACTATGTAGTGCGGCGTGTGGCGAAGAGTCTGAATTCGATCAGCATTGCTGTGAAGAAGGTCATGGTGAGCTGAAATGCCCATTATTCAGTTGGAGTTGAGCGCAGAGTCGGTTGACGAAGCGATTGAGAAGCTCCGGCTTTATCAGGAAACGATAGAGGAAGCCAGCGAGCGGATCGTGCGGCGGCTGGCGAGAGACGGCGAAGAACGGGCGAGAGAGCTTGTCCCTGTGGATACGGGCGCTTTGGCTGAAAGCATTGTAGCTTCCGGGGATGGCCGTGTAGCGTATGTGCGTACCGACTCTCCATATGCCGCGTTTGTGGAATTCGGGACAGGAGTTATCGGCGCTGCCAGCCCGTATCCCGGCCCCGCTATGGCAGAGGCTGGCTATGCATACATGGGCGGCGAGCATCATATCACCACCAAGGATGGCCGTGACGGATGGTTCTGGCCGGGGAAAGACGGTCGCTGGTATTTCACACAGGGCCAGCCGACAAAACCGTTTATGTATGACACGGCTCAGTTGCTGGCAATGGCTGTGCCGCAAGTGGTGGAAGAGGAGCTGAAAGCATGATCGATCTTGAAAATGACATCTTCTCAGCGGTCGCGGATGTTTTGAGAACCGCCCACCCCGGCGTGTATGTGACCGGCGATTATGTGAATAAGCCCCCGTCCTTTCCGGCTGTGTCCATTGTGGAGAACGGTAACAGCGTAGTCCAGCGGTATCGAACGCTGAACATCGAAAACGCCGTGTCCGTTATGTATGAGTGCAACGTGTACTCCGACAAGGCTTCGGGCAAAAAGTCTGAGGCTAAAGCCATAGCCGCCACGCTTGATGACGCATTCGCCTCTATCGGTTTCACCCGAACGATGCGGAATCAAGTCCCCAACCTAAACGACGCGACTATTTACAGGATCGTTTGCCGTTATGAGGCAATTATTGATAAAGATTTTTGGATCTATCACAACTCTTAATTGAGAAAGGAATGATTAAGCATGAGTCAGCGCTATAGTACCGCTGGAATGTATCTGGCCTATTGCGTCGAAGCGACCAAAGGCTCGATGCCTACCAGTGGTTACACGGTAATCCCGGAGATCAAGACGATGCCGAGCTTCAACCCGGCTCCTGAGACTATCGACAGCACCACGCTGCTGGAGACGGAGTACCGCACTTATGTCGAAGGGCTGAAGGATCTCGGAGGCGCGCTTGAGTATACGGCCAACCTGACGGCTGACCTGATCTCCGTGTGGGCGTCCTGCAACAGCGCTCATGATGCGGCGGCTGCTACCGACAAGGCCACTTGGTTTGTGGTCGTGCATCCGAAACTGGAAAATGCCGTGTTCTTTGAGGGCGATCCCTCGCCTCTCGGTCTGAACGAGGCGTCCGTCGGCTCGATGGCTGAGACTACTCTGTATATCACGCCCAACAGCGCTCCGCAGTGGGCCACGAAACCCGGTGTGACTGGCCAGAGCGAAACTGTTCTTGGAGGGTAACTAATGGCTGATATTGAAAAGGTTGAACCGATTCGGCTTACCGACAACGAAACCGGTAAGATGTACGAACTCGACTTCAGCCGGGAGAGCGTAAGCTTCGTTGAGGGTCAGGGATATAAGATTGAGGAGACGTTTGATTTCCCAAACGTGAACATTCCGAAGCTGTTCTATTATGCGTTTCGGAAAAATCACAGGAATGTCTCTCTTGATCAGGCCCGTAAGATCCTTGATAAAATGGGCGGCTTGACCGAGAAGATTGCCGTCCGGCTTGTCGATCTGTATCGTCAGGCAACTATGGCCAACAATATCATCCAAGACGAAGAGGATCTGGTAAAAAACTCCCGCGTGACGGTGGAGCTGTAACACAGGAAACACCGTCAACAATAACGGAAGTTTATGAGCGTGATTGCCCGTACTATTTGGCGATTGGCATGACGTATGAACAATACTGGTATGGCGATCCGCTGATGGTACGGGCATATTACAAAGCTGACCGAATCCGGCAGCAGCGCATGAATGATGAGGCGTGGCTGTACGGGGCGTATGTTCTCAAGGCGATGCAGTCGGCGCTGTCGATCAGCGATCTGTTCCGGCCCAAGGGGATGCACAAGGCGATTGAGTATCCAGAAAAGCCGATTGAACTGGAAACGGAATCGGAGCGCCGGGTCGATGACGAGAAGCGCGAGGAGCAGGAAGCTCTGTACGCACAGGCGTACATGATGAACATGGTGGCATTCGGTCAGAACTGGGGAAAAAAGAAGTAAGGAGGTGCGTTTATGGCAACTGTTGATACCTTACAAATCGAGATAAGCGCATCGTCTGAAAAAGCATCAGCCGCTATTGATAAGCTGGTTACCTCCATGTCGAAGCTGAAAAACTCTTTGAGTGGGCAACGGTTTGGGAGTGTAACGAAGGGCCTTAGAGAACTTGGCCAAGCCACCAGAGACATGGGCGGGTCAATTAGCGCTCTGTCAAAGATGTCAAGGGCGCTTGAACGGTTGTCAAATATAGGGAGTATCAGGATTCCCAAGTCTATTGGGGACGGGATACGAAATATTGGCGTGGCGGCTGAAACAATTTCGCCACAGGCTCTTGAGAATCTGGATCGGCTGACACGCTCCCTTCAGCGACTTCAGAACACAGATCTGCGTGGGCTTTCATCTACTCTTCGCAATACGGGGAGGGGAACGAGTGAGCCGACAGAACAAAGCAGAGAACGATTTAAGCTTAATATTGATACGTCGCCGTTGCAGAGAGTCCGTGAACTGGCGTCGGCGGCTGCAATGCACCTGAGATCTCTCGGCCAGAAAATCGTTATGCGAATTAATGACGCGACCTTGGGGAAAGTCAAAAAGAATCTTGAGGGCGTGTCAACGATCTTTAAGTCATTGGGACGAATCGCGTTCTATAGACTTATCCGTGCGGCCATTAAGGCGGTGTCACAGGCGTTTGACGAAGGCTTGAAGAATGCGTATGCGTTCAGCAAGGGGCTGGGAGACGCCGTGGATGGGCGTATTGCCGTAGCCTTGGACGGCCTCACGTCCAGTGCAACGACGATGAAGAACCAGCTTGGCGCGGCTTTCGGCTCGCTGCTGACGGCAATTGCCCCGATCATCAGCACATTGATCAATTTGATTACGGCGCTGGCGACGGCCATCACACAGTTGTTCGCGGCGTTTACTGGCGGCACATTTCTGCGAGCCAAGAACGTGAGCGCGGACTTCGCTGATAACATGAAAGCCGGTGGCGGCGCTGCGAAGGAATGGAAGAACCAGCTCATGGGCTTCGACGAGATCAACCGTCTGGACGATCAGTCTGGCGGCGGCGGTGGAGGCGGCGGTGGTCTGAGCGCGGACGATATGTTTGAAGTCGCGACCGTTGACTCGGCCATCCAGAGCTTTGTTGATAATCTCAAATCTGCCGTCATGAATCAAGAGTGGATGACGGTTGGAACGCTGATAGGCGGCAAGATCAATGAGGCGATCAACAACATTCCGTGGGCTGCGCTTGGTGCTAAGTTTGGCACTCTTGTAGATGGGATTATCCAGTCGGCTTATTACACGCTGAAAGAAGTAAACTTCACTAATCTTGGCGCGAAGATTGCCGAGTTCATCACTAGCGCTTTGAACAATATCAATTTTGCTGTTTGGGGCGCTTTGGTGGTAAGAAAGTTTACCGCAATGGTAGACCTTGTTATGGGTTTTCTGTCAAACCCGCAAACGTGGACGAGCCTCGCTACGTCAATCAGTAATTTTTTGCGCGGTGCGCTTGATGAAGCGTCATCGTGGCTTGGTAGTTATAGTTGGACAGACGTTGCAACAACGCTTAGTGACAATCTTATTGCGGGTATTGAGGCATTAAACGCTTTCGGCTTGGCGACATCGCTTTCCAGCTTCATCAGAAAAGGCATAAATGCACTGAAACTGTTTGTAGGGGCTATTAAGTGGAAAGAAATAGGCGAAGCGTTGGCGAACGGGCTGAATACGTTTTTCAATAATTTGGGAGACGGCGGCACGGGCGTGGCTGACTTAGCTTCCGCAATCTCTACATTTATCAACGGAGCCTTGGCGCTTCTTACCACGTTGGTTACTGGCCTCGATTGGAAGTCAACAGCAACCGGCATGAGCGATGCGCTTATTACGTTTGTTAAAGAGCTGCCCGTAGCAAGTCTGGTTACAAGTCTTTATAATTTCATCGCGTCAGCCGTTTCCAGTCTTGTGACGTTTATTTGGAACATAAAGTGGGGCGAATTGGCCAACGAAATTCTTGCTCAAATAAGCACAGCGCTTGGGGCTTTGGCTGGGAATGCATTTAAGTCGCTTATGAAACTGTTTGACATTCCAGAAGACGAAACCGATATAGCAACGATAGCCGGTATGATGGTTACAAAACTTTCTGATGGCATCAAGTCGGCAATTGATGCTGCCGTTGGCTGGGTGTCCACATATATCATAACCCCAATCAAAGATGCTTTCACGAAGTGGAAAGCGGGGGACACCACGCTTGAAGAAATTGGCAAAGACATCTGGGAGGGCATCAAAAACGGCGTTAAAAAAGCGCTTGATACAATAGGCACTTGGCTCAAAGACCATGTTTGGACTCCATTTGTAAATGGCTTTAAGTCGGTGTTTGGGATTGCGTCTCCTTCAACTGAAATGGAACCTTATGGCGAGTATGTTTGGGAGGGCGTCCTTGAGGGTATCAAGTCCGCGATTTCCGCTGTCCGTACTTGGGTTAATGATAATATCTGGCAACCGTTTGTTAATGCGATAAAGTCGTTCTTCGGAATAGACAGTATTGATGTTCGCATGAATCCATATGGCGTGAATGTTATTTCGGGATTGGTAAACGGCATCAGGAATGGTGCTGTTGGGCTTGGAACTTCAATTTATAACACGGTTTGGCCTCCAATCCAAAACGCATTAAATAACATTATGGCCGCTATACGCGAATGGTGGGCTGGAGTCAAAGCGTTTTTCAGCAGCAGTTCTATTGATGCCCGTGTCGCAGCATCAATTGAGGATGGCAGTATTTACCTTCAAGGCTTTGCCAGCGGAGGATATGTCCAGCCCGGTGAGCTTTTCCTTGCCCGTGAGGCTGGGCCGGAGCTTGTCGGCACGATAGGCGGCAGGACGGCGGTCGCAAACAACGATCAGATCGTTGCTGCGGTCAGCGCCGGTGTGTTTGAGGCCGTCACGGCGGCTATGGGCGGTTCCGGTAGCGGCGGTCAGGCGGTCATTATCAATCTTGACGGTCGCGAGATCGCAAGATCTACGACGAAGTATCAGAATCAGATGGCCCGTGCGGGTGCTTACTAAGGCGGTGACGGGATGACATTGTTAATTGATGGAGTCGATTTCACCCCGTACATCGCCTACGGTGGGCTGAAATGGTCGAGGAACGATATTGACGCGCCCAACACCGGACGCGCCATGAACGGGCTGATGTACCGAGGCCGCGTGGACACGAAGATCCGACTCGACATAACGTGTCGGATGCTGAAGGGAAGCGAGCTTCGGCTGGTGTTGAACACGATCCTGCCGGAGTATGTCACGGTAATCTACGACGATCCCATGTATGGGCCGGTCGAGAAGACGATGTATTCCAACAACAATCCGGCTGTGTATCAGATCAACAAGAACGACGGCTCAGAATGGTGGAGCGGGGTCACGTTCCCGCTGATTGAGAGGTGAGCGCCCATGCAGGAGACATCGGCGCTCTACCAGCAGATCATAGCGCAGGAGCGGCACTGGTTTGAAACCCGTGTGGTCATCGGCGACAGCGGCAACCTGATCGACGAGACGGGCGACCGGATTCTGTTTGGCGGCGACTCGATTGTCGTGGCCCGTACCGGCCCGGACAGCGGTTTCCAAGAAGAAGTCCTGTTCTCCGTGACCACGAACATCGAGATGTTTGCGGACACGCCGCAGATCGGACAGGCCATCGCGCAGGAGATCGAGGTCAAGATGCTCAGTCCCTCCGGGGATATTCCGCGCATGGCGGTCGTGATTCCTTATGTGAGGGCGGTCGGACATATCCCGCTGGGGACGATTGCAAAGGTCAACCAGAACACGCTCAACATCAACGGCTACGCGGAGATGAGCGGAACGACGCTGCGGCTGTCTGCCGAGTCCAATGCGGTCGTACAGAACGAGACGCTGAAGTTTACGGGCAAGTACGGAGACGTTTACTCAGAGTGGCTGCAACAGGGCAAGTATTACATTGACACGCGGGAGATCTCAAACAACGACGGCGAACTGCCGGTCATCACGCTTCACGGCTATGACGGCATGATGTTTGCCGAGACGGATTACGCGAAGACGAACCTTGAGTGGCCAGCGGTCGATGTGGACATTGTGCGGGAGATAGCGGCTCAGATCGGGACGCAAGTTGATCCGCGAACTATCGAATTGATGACGGGCGGTTATAAGCTGCCGCTGCCGACCGGATATTCATTGAGAGAGACGCTGGGCATCATCGCGGCGAAGTATATCGGCAACTTTATTATCTCCGATATAGGGCTGCTGCGGCTGGTGTCGCTGCTCGATCTGCCGAAGGAGACGAACATACTGATCGATTCTAACGGCGACTACATTGTCTTCGGCGAAGACAGAATACTTGTTTAAGGAGGATGCGTATGGCAGAGAAAACAAACTTACTGCGGAAGGTGTCCTCCTTAGACGTTTCGCCGCAGTTTGAGGACTACAGCAAGATCATCATCCACATTGATGACGAGACTGAGATCGTGGTCGGTGATGACACTGGGAGGACGCTGGAGTACACAGATCCGTTTGGGACGCGGGAACAGGCCGAGGCACAGTTGAGGAAGCTGAGAGGTTTCCAGTATCAACCGGCACAGGCCGAGGGCGCTCTGCTCGATCCTGCGATTGAGGTTGGAGACGGCATATCGGTCAAGAATGTGTACTTCGGGATGTATTCGCGGTCGAGAAAGTTTGACCGGCTGATGAAAGCGGATATCTCCGCGCCGCACGACGAAGAGATCGACCATGAGTATAAATATGAAACGCCGCAGGAGCGGAAGTTCAAGCGAGAGATTTATGACGTAAGGGCTTCGCTCATCCTGACGAACAACAGCATTGAAGCTGAAGTTGCGGAGCGGACGGCGATGGGCCAGCAGCTTGAGTCGCGGCTGGAGATACAGGCTACAGAGATTGCGGCGAAGGTTTCGCAGACGGGTGGGGACAACGATTCCTTCGGCTGGTCATTGCTTGCGGATCGCTTTTCTCTTATGTCGGGCGGCAGAGAGGTGTTCCGCGCCGACAACAAGGGTGTGCAGATCAGCGGCAGAGTCAACATCACATCGGGGACGCTGGGTCAGGACGAGCAAAGCGGCTTCACCATTTCAAGCTCCGCGATCTACAACAACATCGACCACTTTACTGTTTCTGAAGGTGACGAGGATGTTAGCGGAGTATATATCGGGACGAACGGGATTCGACTTGGAAATGCTTTCCGGGTAGATTCCTCCGGCAATCTGTACGCACAGAACGGTACGTTCAACGGCAAGGTGCAAGCGCGGAATATTGAATACGATGTCGCGACAAAGAACACGTTTAGCGGCGGCGGCATTACGGGAGGCTCAATCGGAACGGGCAGCGGCTCTCCGCTTTCATTAACGGCCCTTGGCGGCATCGGAGGCGGGATCAACTTTAATGCGGCAACGTCAGTCAATGGATATAACGGCAGTATCCGCGCCAGAAATATTTATGCCACAAATTATTTAGCAACGTCCAATTTGGATGCGACGAATATTACATGGAAAGGCAACCCGCTTTCCAGCACGATTATTAAAGACGGGGACGGCAATTATGTCGCTGTGATTACGTTCTGATAAGGAGCAGTTTGGATGGATATAACTCTTGCAAGAATCAAACGTGCGTTTGAGCGGACAGAAATCCTTGACGGAGATGACGTCGCCCCGTACTTTGAGGCGGCTATTCAAAATCTTGAGGCAGCGAGAGACGCACTGGAAACGGTTTCCGTTAAGGGCCGAGTAAACATAGACAAGCTTCTCGGCTGCATGATGGGAATCGACATGATTATCGGCGAGGTGAACGACGATGGCTGAAATCAGGAAGGTGCAGATAGATGCACTGGAATATGACGTTGTAGGCAAGGGTATGCCGAGCGGCGGTACGGAAGGGCAAGTGCTGACCAAGGTTTCGGGCAGTGACTATGACACTGAATGGGCAGATCCTTCCGGCAGCAGCGGCGGCGTCTATTACGGCGTGTGCAGCACTGATCAGAGTACGGGAACGAAGATTGTTACAATCGACGGCATCTCCGAGTTGTATGCGGGGCTTGAGATCGTCGTGCGGTTTCAGTATCCCAATCAGGCCGATTGGCCTATGCTGAACGTGAACAATCTCGGCGCGTATCATATTAACACGCAGAGTCTTGCCTTGCCCACATTCTACGCCGAACCCGGCGAGTGGCCAGCGGGCGCTGTGTTGCATCTTGTATATGACGGCTATTATTGGGTCATCACCGGCAGAAGTCATGCCAGCACCAATTTTTATGGCGCGACAAAACTCTATTCCGGCCTTGACAGCAGCGATAACGGTCTTGCGGCTACCGCCGGTGCAGTTAAAGCGCTGAACGACGCCAAGCTTGACGCCGATCAGGGGACGAGCAACGCTGGGAAATATCTTGTTGTCGGCAGCGACGGCGGCATTGTTCCGTCAAACAACGAGCGGGTTCTTCCGTCTGGCGGTCGGGCCGGTCAGGTGCTGAAAAAGGCCACGAATAGCGATTTCATCGTTGAGTGGGCTAATGAGTCGGGCGACGGCAATTCACTCCCAGCCGGAGGCACGTCCGGCCAGATTCTCGCCAAGGCAAGCAACGATAATTATGACGTGGAATGGATCACGCCCAGCGGTGGCGGCGGCACGGGGACGGACGATTACTCAGGACTGTCCAACAAGCCTCAGATCAACGGCCTCACACTCACCGGGAATAAGACGTCGGAGGAACTTGGCCTCGCACAAGCACAGGGGCTAAAGTGGAATCAGGGCAACATCAACAACGGTTCGCTTAATCCGAGCAATAAAAAGGTCATCTATTCCGACCCGATCCCGGTGCAGCCCGGTGACGTGATCCACGTTAGCTGCAAGGCTTCCGGTTTCGGCTATCGTCTGCATTTGTCGCAGACGGATGACCCGACCACATGGGTGGCATGGCCAGAGGTCAGCGACGGCGACTATTATGTGCTGTCTTCGTCTACCACGGCACGGGTGCTGCGTCTGCGCGTCGGATCGAATGACACCGATATTAACCCGGCATTCGGCAACCGCTATTTCTCGGTTAGGGTGATGCAGCCAGAGGATCTGCTCGCGCCGACCGGAGACTACACCGACCGCTCGACCGTGATCGAGGCGCTGCTCAAAAGACACGGCGTCTGCCATCTCGCTTCTGGCGATTTTTATATCACGGACGGAATTGATATGCCGGACGGCTCCGAGCTGTGCGGCAGCGGCACTTCGACGCAGTTGATCCTTGACACGCTCGACGCAGGCTACTGCGTCAAGATGGGGAGCCACTGCACGGTGCGCGATCTCGCCTTTGCTGGGCAGGAAGCCGACGTTGTGCTCAACGACCCGATCCACGACAGGCACGGTGTCCTCTGGCGGGGTGACTATAGCTCCTCCGGCAATAAGAACACGCAGCCGAAGTACGGTACGATCAACAATTGCTTCTTTAGGCGCTTCACAGGCGGCGCGATCACCTGTGACGATACCGGCCCCGCTGTCGAGCATGGTCTGAACGTGAGCGACGTCCAGATCGAGGGCTGCAACGCCGGTATCAACATCGCGTACTATTCCGAGTATCACCGTTTTACTAACGTCATTGCTTACGGCTGTAAGTACGGCTGCGTCAACAACGGCGGCAACAACGTCTTCGTCAACTGCGGTTTCTCCAACAACAAGGTCGGTTTCATCGTCAAGATGGTGGACAACAGCGACCGAGCCATAACCAACAATACGCATGGCTCGGCTATCGGCTGCGTGTTCAACCACTGCGACCGCGACGATACGACGCTCGGCAAGGGCAACGCCGTCCATATCGAGGGTGGTATGTACGGTTTCGTCTTCTCTGGTTGCCAGTTCTTTTATAGTGCGATCTATCTCAAAGACTCGCGTGGCGTGTCGTTCAACGGCTGCAACATCGGCCCGATGAAGAATTTGAGCGGCGACGAGGTCGGGCTTGCAATCATAGTGGAGACTACGGACGCGACCACGTCAAGGAAGCACTATTTCACTGGCTGCGTTTTCTCGCGTGAACCTGTTGTGACGTACACCGACACTTCCGGGCAGACGCGGATTATTTGGACTGGCTGCTATACCCGTACCGGCACAGCCATTGGCGGCGGTGGAGGAAGCGGCGGCGCTGTCGATTCCGTCAATGGGCAGACTGGAACAGTCGTGCTGGACGCGAGCGATGTGGGGGCCTATGAGCTGCCGAGCGGCGGCATCCCGGCAACTGATCTCGCGAGCGCCGTCCAGACAAGCCTCGGCAAAGCGGACACCGCGCTTCAGAGTTACACGGAGACAGACCCGACCGTGCCAAGCTGGGCCAAAGCGCAGAGCAAGCCGACTTACACGGCGAGCGAGGTCGGAGCTATTGCATCCGATCAGGGAGTAGCCAACGCCGGAAAATTCATGGTGGTCGGGAATGACGGCGTGGTGACGCCCGTAACAATGAGCGTGTGGGCAGGAGGTAACTATGGCAGTTGATAAACTCGTAGACAGCGCCCAGCTTGACTCTGATCTGGGAGACATAGCCGATGCTATCCTTGCTAAAAGCGGCGGCACGGGGCCTATCGCGTTCCCGGCTGGCTTTTTGAGCGAGATCGCGGACATTCCCAGCGGGGGAGCATCTGCGAAAACAGCAACAGGCACGTTTACTGGAGATGGTTCACAGTATGCGGTTTTTTCATGCCCATTTGAGCCAGACGCAGTATACATCGCTCGTATCAACATAACAAGTTTAAGTGACAGAGTATTTGCAGGATTCATTGGAGGGGTATTTGGCTCATACAGAGGTCATGAATTATACCAAAACAACGCAAACACAACTACGATAAGCACTTATTCTGGAGATTTGTCATCGAGAAAATTCACCTATGCAGACGGGAAAGTAAGCGTTGCCACGCAGACGAGCCGTCCTGTTTCATCGTCATGTGAATATGCCTACTATGCCGCGAAGTGGACGTAATGAGGTGCTCAAATGTTGCAACATGACATAACAAACAACAAATATTACCATGACGGCGTAGAAATCAGTGCAGAAGAATACGCCGTTCTCCGTAAGGAGTGGGAAGACAATCTCCCTCCTCCGTCCACGGGTGAGCCAGACGAGATCGACGATGCCGAGGCGTTCGAGATCATTTTCGGGGGTGG
>JAGBRZ010000037.1 GCA_017632155.1 Clostridia bacterium | reverse complement strand
TGGCTGATGAACTGACCGCAGAAGGATTCATCTGCAAGGGCTACAAGGCGAATGTGCTGGATCCCGCTATGCTGGAAGAAGTACATCAGGCGGTTGTTACAGATCTGGGCACCTGCGATATTCTGGTCAACGGTGCTGGCGGTAACAATCCCCGAGCCACTACCGACAACGAGTATCAGCACGAGGCAAAAGAGGGCGGCAAGTCCTTCTTCGACCTTGATCCCTCGGGCGTTGACTTCGTATTCAAGCTCAACTTCCAGGGCACTCTTCTTCCCACTCAGGTATTCGCAAAGGATCTCGTAGCCAAGAAGGGCGGCTGCATTCTCAACATCTCCTCGATGAATGCATACACTCCCCTCACCAAGATCCCCGCATACTCTGCAGCTAAGGCAGGTATCTCGAACTTCACACAGTGGCTCGCTACCCACTTTGCGGGCACTGGCATCCGTTGCAACGCTATCGCGCCCGGATTCCTTGTTTCCGCACAGAACCGCGCGCTCCTCTTCAACGAGGACGGCACTCCCACCGCAAGAAGCGCGAAGATTCTCAATGGTACTCCCACGGGACGTTACGTTGACGCATCCGAGCTTCTCGGCGCGACCCTCTTCCTCTGCGATGACCGCTCCGCATCCGCTATCACCGGCGTGGTTCTCCCCATCGACTGCGGTTTCGCGGCTTACTCGGGCGTATAAGGAGGCATAAATATGGAAAAGTTTATTCCCGTTGTCGTGATCAAGGAGCTTTCCGAGACCGACAAAATTCTGACCGCTCTCAAGCACAGCGGCATCAACACAGCGGAGATCACCTTCCGTACCGCTTGTGCGGCTGAAGCGATCGCATATGCTTGCAAGAACTATCCCGATATGTCCATCGGCGCGGGCACCGTTATCAACGCCGCACAGTGCGAGGCTGCTCTTGCGGCAGGTGCGCAGTTCATCGTTTCCCCCGGACTTTCGGTAGACGTTGCGATCATTTGTAACGAAAGAGGCATTCCCTACTATCCCGGATGCGTAACTCCCACCGAGATAATGGCGGCTCTCGAGCTCGGCATCACCACCGTTAAATTCTTCCCCGCGAACGTATATGGCGGTCTTTCCGCACTCAAAGCTCTTTCGGGTCCCTTCCCGCAGGTAAAATTCATCCCCACGGGCGGAGTTGACCGTTCCAATATTGATGAATTCCTCGCTTTCGACAAGATCGCCGCAATCGGCGGAAGCTTCTTCGTAAAGGAAGCACTTGAAAAAATGGAGGCTGACAAATGAGCAAGGTTATAACTTTCGGCGAAATTATGCTTCGCCTTGCACCCAACGG
The DNA here is from genome assembly GCA_017632155.1 of Clostridia bacterium. The sequence goes on along the minus strand of JAGBRZ010000037.1, from coordinate 33,651 downwards.
ATATTATAGATTCTTCCAGAACGACCAGATGCAAGCCACCTTCGGCGGCGGCGAGGCAAACGTTGCCGTTTCGCTTGCAAACTTCGGTCTTGAGAGCGCATACGTCACCAAGCTCCCCAAGCACGCGATCGGTCAGGCGGCTATCGACTCGCTTCGATACTTCGGTGTTGATACATCGAAAGTAGTCCGCGGCGGTGACCGCGTTGGTATCTACTACCTCGAAAAGGGCGCGTCCCAGAGAGGTTCAGTATGTATCTATGACCGCGCACATTCCGCGATCGCAGAGGCACAGCCCTCCGATTTCGATTGGGATGCTATCTTTGACGGTGCCGATTGGTTCCACTTCACCGGCATCACTCCCGCTCTCGGCGGGGCGCTCGTTGACATCTGCATCGAGGCTTGCAAAGCCGCAAAGGAAAAGGGCGTCAAGATCTCCTGCGACCTCAACTACCGCGGCAAGCTCTGGACTCGCGCCGAGGCGCGCGAGGCTATGACCAAGCTTTGCGAGTACGTTGACGTTTGCATCTCGAACGAAGAGGACGCAAAGGACGTCTTCGGCATCGAGGCTGAGGGCACCGATATTTACGGTGGCAAGCTCAACCACGAGGGCTACAAGTCTGTTGCAAAACAGCTCGCAGACAAGTTCGGCTTTGAAAAGGTTGCAATTACTCTCCGCACCTCTATCTCGGCATCCGACAACGACTGGGCAGGTATGCTCTATGACGGCGAGCAGTACTGCTTCTCGAAGTCCTACCACCTCCACATCGTTGACCGCGTCGGCGGCGGCGACTCCTTCGGCGCAGGTCTGATCTATTCTCTCCTCTCGGGCAAGAATACACAGGCGGCTATTGAGTTTGCAGTTGCGGCATCCGCGCTCAAGCACTCGGTCGAAGGCGACTTCAACCGCGTCAGCGTCAGCGAGGTTGAAAAACTCGCAGGCGGCGACGGATCGGGCAGAGTTCAGAGATAATTGATATTAAAACCGCACTCGGCATCGAGTGCGGTTTTAGGTTAAATTTTTACTGTCGCGCGTGGCGCGAATGATTGTCGGCTTACGCCGAATGATAATCTCGCGTCGCGAGAATGATAATTTGCCTTCGGCAAAATGAAGGTAGCTTTTCGCCGTGGCGAAAAGCTATTTTATTCAATATCATCAAGACATTTTTCTATGTTTCGTCCCGCATAGAAAACGTGAAGTACAATTACAGTATTTGACTCCTCGTTTGCAAGGTAAAATACTGCATAATTGCCTACCGGCATTTTTCGTAAGCCGCGCCTATGCCACGGCTCTTTATCATAAAGAGGATAACGCATTGGCAATTCCGAAAGTGATCCGACTGCTTTTAATATACGGTCTGTCACGTTATTTGCACTTGCCGGTTCAAGTAATTCGCCCGAAATATATGCGTGAATGTTGCGAATATCATCCCGAAATTCCGGTGTTACTGCTATATTCCACTGCTTCATATTCCGAGTTCCCGTCTGATATCAGAATCAAATTCTTCAAAGGGAACGCATTTACCCGAAGCGGCAGAGTGTACGGCAGAGTCCATCAGAGAATTAAACTCATCGTCCGTGAGATTGCCGAGTGCAACGGGAGCTGCCGTCGGGAGCTTTACGTCAAAAGGAATTCCCCTCTGCAATACAAGCTGTTGCAAAAACATTCCCATTGCGGTAGACATTGAAATACCGAGCTTGCCGAGTATGATTTCGGCTTGCTCCTTAACTATCGGGTCTACTCTTGTAAATACATTTGCGGTTTTAGACATATCGGTTTACTCCTTTTTGTTTTTCAATAATATTATATCACAATGTATTGCATTATGCAAGCTTTTTGCAAATATTTTTCAATGGAAATTTTACTCAAATCCGCTTGACAAAGGGGAGAGCCCGTGTTATAATATAGAAAAATTTTGAAAGCAAGGTGTTTTTATGACCACGGATCTTACTCGCGGCTCGCCGCTGAAGCGGATATTTTTCTTTGCCATTCCCTTTTTGCTTGGAAATCTTTTTCAACAGTTTTACAACGTCGTTGATATGGTTATCGTCGGCAGAACGGTCGGAACTCTCGCTTATGCGGCAGTCGGCTCAACCGGAAGCCTTGTGTGGTTTGCAAGCGGTGCTATCCAATCCCTGACGGTAGGCTTTTCGGTAGTCACAGCGCATCATTTCGGCTCGGGCGACGGAGAAAAGGTCAAAAGATCCTTTGCGGGAGCCATCAAGCTCTCAGCGATAATTTCGATAGCTCTGTCCATCATCTGCGTGCTTTGCGCTCACCCCATGCTGAAGATCATGCGCACCCCCGAAACCCTTTATGACAACGCATACAGCTATATTGTTTGGATCTTCGCCGGCCTTATCGTCACCGCGCTTTTCAACCTGCTTTCCAATATGATCCGTGCGCTCGGTGATTCGAAAACTCCGCTTTACTTTCTTGTTATTTCCTGCGTGGTCAACATCACCCTTGATATCGTCCTCATCCGTTTTCTCAATATGGGAACTGCGGGCGCGGGACTTGCAACCGTTATCGCACAGCTCATCTCGGGCGTTTGTTGCATCGTTTATCTGGTAAAAAAACACCCGATGCTTCACGTAAGAAAAGAGCATTTCACCCCCGACCTCGAAATGGATCGTCATCTCTTAAAGATCGGTGTTCCGATGGCGTTCCTCAATATGGTTCTCTCCGTCGGCTCTATTATCGTTCAGTTCGTAACGAACGGTTTTGGCGACTCCTACGTTTCGGCACAGGTAACAGGATCAAAGATTGAAAACTTCCTTGTTCAGCCGCTGATCGCATTCGGCTCGGCAGTTTCGGTATTCACCGCGCAAAATCACGGCGCGGGAAATTACAAACGAGTACTTGAAGGAAGTAAAAAGACGCTTCTTATGTGCATCATCTGGTGCATTCTTGCGGCGTGCATCCTCATCCCCTTCGGAAAGGTATTCATTGTGCTAATCGCGGGCAAAGACGTAGCCGAAAGTGTTGTAAGCGACGCATATCGCTACATACTCATCAATACGGCGTTCACCTTTATCGTATCGGCACTGATAGTCTACAAGAGTGTGCTTCAAGCCGTAAATCGAACGACCTGGTCGATGATCTCCGGATTTACCGAAATTCTCGGACGCGGTGGAGTTGCAGTGCTCGTCGTTATCCTCACGTCAAACGCAGTTGTCAGCGAGTCCTTGGGATTTACTATCGTATGCCTTGCCAACCCGATGGCGTGGCTGTTCGGACTCCTCACCATCCTCGCCGATTATATACTGATGCGCTCCAAGTTCAAAAAGCTGATCAAGGCTCAATCGAAAAAATAAGACTAAAGCTCTCCCTCAAAAAGGGAGAGCTTTTTTCAAAAATCACAATATTCGGTATTTTCTCTGCAGGTATCGTCGTTTTCAACGATCAGCACCTGCGAGCCTTCCTTCATGCAAAGGTTATGCCAAGAGGCAACCTTAACATTATAGACCTTGCCGATCTCCATCGTAACCTTTTCTCTGCCATCACCGATATAAAGCGCGGCTTCGCCACGGAGCAGAACGAACACCTCATCCGTCTTCATATGGCGTTCCATAAAGGTAACTTTTCCCTCGACCCACTTGTCGCAGGGGTTAGCCACGGCAACTCGCCAAGCGCCGAATTTTACCAAAGGATGATAACCGTTTTCGTTATTTTCAAGAATCTCAAGTCCCATTTTTATATCCTTTCAATAATATCCGCAATTCTTTCGGATGCCTTACCGTCACCGAAGGGGTTTGGGGCGTTTTTTATCGACTCATAGTAATCTTTATCTGTAACCAAGCGGTCGAATGCGGAAACAATGTCATCCTTATTCGTACCGACAAGGATGAGCGAACCGCCCTCGGTGCGTTCGGTTTTATCACGGAGAACGAGAGTCGGTTTGCCGAGCGCCGCAGCCTCCTCCTGCACCCCGCCGCTATCTGTCATAACTACTATCGAACGGGCAAGGTGCAAATGGAATTCGTGCAGATCAAGCGGCTCGCAAAGCTCGATATTCTCTGCTCCTCCGAGCATTTCCTCGGCAATGTTTCTCACCGCAGGATTCGGGTGGACGGGATACACTATTTTGAAATCGGGATATTTCCGCGCTATCTCACTGACGGCAGAAAAAATATTTCTCATCGGCTCGCCGATATTCTCGCGGCGGTGCGCGGTAAGAAGGAGTAGCTTTTCGTCAGTCTGTGCTTTTTTTGCGGTGAAGTTCAGCGCATCGATGACGGTATTTCCCGTTACAAAAACGCGATTGGGATCTTTCCCCTCGCCCACAAGATTCTCCCGCGCCGCCTCGGTGGGTGCGAAATCGTATGTTGAGATCAAGGAAACCGCACGGCGGTTGAATTCCTCGGGATAGGGAGAGTCGATGCGATGGGTGCGAAGCCCCGCCTCTACGTGCCCGACGGATATCTTCAGATAAAACGCCGCAAGTGCCGAGGCAAAAGCCGTTGCCGTATCTCCGTGAACAAGGACGAGATCAGGCTTTTCATTTTCAAAAATCGGAGTTATACCGTCAATTATTTTCGTTGTAATCTCCGAAAGGGTTTGAGCCTTTCCCATCACCGAAAGGTCGTAGTCCGCTTTGACTCCGAAAACATCTGTGACCGAATCAAGCATCTCGCGGTGCTGACCCGTGAGGCAGACTTTAACCTCAAGGCTCTCGCGCTTTTTAAGCTCGAGCACAAGCGGGCACATTTTGACCGCATCGGGGCGTGTGCCGAAGACTGCAATTATCTTTTTCATATCATATCGCATCGGCAAGTGTTTTCTGCTTCTGCCACACGGGCGAGAAGAAATAGATCATACTCGGAATTGCAAAGCCGTAGGGTGCAAGTCCGTAGCCGAGTACAAAACCGTAAAAACCCCATCCAAAATGGATGCCAAAAAGATATGAAAGACCTATTCGAAGCACAACGCCGTCAAGGAGCGCAAGAAGCATACTGAGCTTGGCGTTGCCGATACCCTGAACAAATCCGCCGCTTCCGCGCACAATGGCAAATGCAGGGAACATCCAAAGGATCGCGCTGATGAAGACGGAGCATTGCTCGTGAACAAGCGGATCGTCCGAGAACAGCATAAACATCTGCTTGCCGAAGCATACGTAAAGTATCATAAAGAACACTGTCAGCGCGGCTGAATATATCCACGCCCAGTATACCGTCTGCTTTGCGCGCTTCTGCTCGCCAGCGGCAATATTCTGGCTGATTATCGGCATCGCCGCATACTGAATACCCTGCGAGATCTTGTTGATTATATCGTCGATCTTAACACCCGCGCCGAAGGTTGCCGACTCAACAACACCGATATCGTTGATAAGCGAGTTGACGTAAAGCATTGAAAGATTTAGGCATCCCATCTGTATTGCCATCGGAGTGCCGAGGGATACGATCATTTTTACGTACTTTTTCTGCATTCTGAAGCTTTCGCGCTTAAAATCAAAGCCGAATGCCTCGCGGCGTTTGTAAAGGTAATAGATCGAGAAGATAAATGCTGCCGCCTGACCGATTATGGTCGCCCAAGCCGCGCCCGCAACGCCCATACCGAGGAAGCCGGTAAAGAGAAGGTCGAGCACAAGATTTATTGCCGATGCAATACCGATAAAGAGGAAGGGACGCTTCGAATCACCCATGCCGCGCAGAACGGCGGAAACCATATTGTAACCCGCGGTAAATATAAGTCCCCCTGTGCAGATGATGAGATAGTCGATCGACATATCATAGGATTCGGACGGCATATTCATAATGTCCATTATCCATCTGTTCGCGGAAATGATAATAACCGACAAAATTGCGGCAAAGATGGTCAAAACGCTGAACATCGTGCCGATTATATCGTTCATTTCCTTTTTCTTACCCGCGCCGAAAGCCTGCGAAACAAGAACCTGACCCGCATTTGAGAGTCCGAGGCACACCATCGTTGCAAAGTTGACGATCTGGCTTGACTGCGAAACCGCCGAAAGTCCGGGCGTTCCGACGTATTCGCCGACGATTATCATATCAATGGTACTGTAAAGCACCTGAAGCGCGTTCGACGCCATAAAAGGCAGAGTAAAAAGCAATAACTGCTTTGGTAGATTTCCTTTTGTGAAATCCTTTGATATTTTCGCTGATGCCAATTTTATTTCTCCATATCATATTTTAATTATAGATAAGTATATCACTATTTTTATTTAAAGTCAAGTTTTTTGCCCGATAAAGATTGATTTCGTCGGTTATCTGTGCTATAATTAACTCAAATAAATCAAACGGAGGAAAGAGCCGTGAAGAAATGGAATTTTTACACATCTAACGAAATAAAGCCCGAGGGATGGCTTCGCCGTCAGCTTGAGATCCAGGGGGAGTCACTTGCGGGCAATCTTGACAAGGTATGGCGCGATGTGCGCGACAGCGCGTGGATAGGCGGCGACGCCGAGGGTTGGGAGCGCGTGCCCTATTGGCTCGACGGCTTCATTCCGCTTGCATATCTGCTCGGGGACGAGGACAAGATCGCACGTGCGAAGAAGTACATTGATGCAATTCTTTCCTATCAGAAGGAAAGCGGGTGGATATGCCCTTGCGCTGAGGAAAATATCCCCACCTATGACTCCTGGGCGGTTCAGCTTATCTCGAAGGTTCTCGTTGTTTACTACGAATGCTCGCGCGACGAGCGCATCCCCGACGTGCTTTACCGCGTGATGAAAAACTATCACGATCTGCTCTCTTCGGGAACGATCACCCTCTTCAAATGGGGCAAAGCCCGTTGGTTCGAGGCGTTTATTGCAATAGATTTCCTCAAAAAACGCTATGATGAAGAATGGATTTCCGATCTTGCACGCATCCTAAAGGAACAGGGCACGGATTACCCCTCTCTCACCGACCGTTGGAAGCGTCCGCTTGACAAGTGGACTTATGAAACCCACATCGTCAACCTCGGTATGATGCTGAAATACGAGGCGGTCAGCCACGATCTTCTTGGCGAAGAATACACCGACTCGGCAGAGAAGCTTTCCGAAGTCCTCCGCACCTACAACGGCACTCCCGTCGGGCTCTTCACGGGTGATGAATGCCTTTCGGGTCTTTCGCCGATCCAGGGCACGGAGCTTTGTGCAGTTGCCGAGCAGATGTACTCATACGAGCATCTTTTTGCCGCAACCGGCGACTTCAAGTGGGCGGAGCGCCTCGAGCTTCTTGCCTTCAACGCCCTCCCCGCAACCATCAGCGACGATATGTGGACGCATCAGTACGATCAGCAAAGCAACCAGATCGCCTGCATCCGCTTCCCCGGCAAGCCCATCTTTGGCACGAACAAGCGCGAGGCTCATCTTTTCGGCCTTGAGCCTGAGTACGGATGCTGCACCGCAAACTTCGGTCAAGCTTGGCCGAAATTTGCCCTCTCGGCGTTTATGCGCCAAGAATACGCGAACGGTGACAGCGTAATGTCGGTCGTCCCCGTACCGTCCACGCTTAAAACCGATGATTATTCCGTCACGCTCAAGACCAACTACCCCTTCGAAAACAGCTTCGAGTACACAACCGAAGCTAAGAAAGGATTTGATCTCTATATCCGCATTCCTTCATTTGCAAAGAACGTCAAGGTTAACGACAGATACATCCGCCACGGCGACCACGTTTACATTGCAACCGAAGCGGGAGAAAAGAAGGTTATCCGAATCGAGTTCGATACCACTCCCGAATTCTTCGAGCGTCCCTATAACCTCCACAGCGTCCGCTGCGGCTCGCTCGTCTTCTCGCTTCCCATTGAGTACGAAAAGAAGATGTACGAATATGAGAGAAACGGCGTCGAGCGCAAATTCCCCTACTGCGATTATGAATTAATCCCGAAATCGGAGTGGAACTATGCATTCTCCTCGCTTGAGCTCAAGCTCAATCAAAAAACCATCTCCGATATTCCCTTCTCCTCAAAAAATCCGCCCGTGACGCTGACGGCAAAAATGAAGCAGATCCCGTGGGGTCTTGCCGAACGCCACGAAAACGTCTGCGCCAAGGTTCCCGAATCAAGAACTCCGATCTCGGATGAACGCGAGATCGAGCTTTACCCCTACGGTTGCGCAAAGCTCCGTATGACTGAAATGCCGATAATATGAAAAAACTGATTTTTATTTTATTAACTCTTCCCTTCCTCCTTGCATCCTGTACACAGGTGGAAACTCCCGCGCCCGAAACCACGGCGGCGGTGGCAGAAACAACTCTGCCCGAAGAAACTACCGAGCCCATCCCCGAGGAATTATCCATTTCCATCGCGGGAGTCGATATTTCGGAATACATAATAATACATAACGGCTCAAAGGCATCAAGCGAGATGGCAAAAGAGCTGAGAAAGATCATCAAAGATGCCCTTGGTTGCACGCTTCAGGTGAAGACACACACTGCCAAGGAAACCGAACGCGAGATACTCGTCGGCAAGACCAACCGCGCCGAAAGCGCGGAGGTAAGGGCATCATTTGCGCGACCGAACGTATACTACGACGTTCGCGTTGTCGGGGAAAAGCTCGTCGTTATGGGCGAGGGCAGATCAACTCTTGAAAAGCTGACCGAAGAACTGACCGCATATTTCTCAGCACTCAAGAAGGCCCCCACCGTGCTTGAGGGCTCGATAATCAGCGGCGATATTATCGCAGAGGCAGACAAAAACGGAGTAAATATGATTGCCCGCGCCGAGGGCACCGACCTTCGCGTATTCCATTGGAATATGGCGGCACCTTATCTTGACCCCAACGTCACGACCCCGCCCGTCGTTTACACAGACAACGTCACGCGCGGCGAGGACATTGCCGATATGATCCTCAGGTTTATGCCCGATATCATCACCACCAACGAGTTTTACGCAAGCCACAACGGCAACACCGTATTTTTCGATGCCATTATGAACGAGCTTTCGGAATACTACGTTTGCCTCGACTCTCCCTACGACAAGGATAAGCCCGAGGCGGGTGCGGACGCGATAAAGGGAAAGACTATCAACTCGAATATCATCTACCGCAAGGACATCGGGCTCGAGGTGATCTCCTCCGCTTGGCGTTATTCCACGCAAAAAACATCCACAAGCTCCTCAAATCCCAAGGGATATATCTACTACCACGGCTCGCACACAGCGGTCTTCTCCTATAAGGATCAAAAATTCATCCTTTCAACCGCGCACTATGCCGACAGCCGTTCCTCGAACCAATGGGCGCGCGAGCAGCTTGCCGCCGTTGCAGATGCGCAATCAGCGTATGCATCGCCCCTTCCCGTCATTCTTACCGGTGATATGTACACAAGCTTTAACAGCTCATCATCCAACAGCGGATATAACTATCTTGTAGCGAATGGATACCTTGATGCACAGCATAAAGCCCTCGTGAATGCCAATAGAAGCACCTCTTACGGAACCTTCCACAAGATCGGCGAACGCGAAACCAACCGAATTTCGGAGGATTTCGTCTGGTACACCAAGGAAATGCAAGCGCTTTGCTTCAAAGTTCTCTCGAATAAGATAAGCGATGACGCAAGCGACCACTACCCCGTTATGGCGGATCTTAAGTTCAATTAAAAGAAAGACAACCCTATGGATACAAAAAAGCCGCTCTTTTCAAGGAGCGATCTCGTTAAAATTGCACTTCCGCTGATCATTCAGCAAGTGCTCGCCGTTACCATCGGTATGGTCGATACTTTGATGGTATCAAGCGCGGGCGAAGCGGCGGTTTCGGGAGTTTCGCTTGTAAACTCGCTTGACACAATGCTCGTCATCGCATTCGGCGCGCTCGTTTCGGGCGGTGCCGTTGTCGTGGCACAGTTTCTCGGTCAGCAAAACCGTGAAGGAGCACTTTCGGCGGCAAAACAGCTCACTTATGCCACCACAGCCGTTGCACTCTTCATCACGATCGCCGTTATCATCCTTGAAGACTTTCTTATGGGACTCCTCTTCGGTGAAGTTGAACCCGACGTTATGAAGGCGGCGAAGGATTACTTCGTCTTCGTTGCCCTCTCCTTCCCCTTCCTTGCCATCAACAATGCCGGCGGCGCGCTTTACCGCGTAATGGGCAACTCGACGATGTCGATGCTCATCTCGCTGGGTATGAACGTCATCAACGTTTGCGGCAATGCTGTCTTGATCTACGGACTCGGTATGGGTGCGGCGGGCGCGGCAATATCAACGCTCGTTTCGCGTATCATCGGCACAGTGATCACGCTTTATCTCCTCCGCAATCGCAAAAACACGGTTTACGTTGATAAATATCTCGATTACCGCCCCGATTTTCCCATTATCAAAGAAATCCTGCGCATCGGAGTGCCGAACGGTATTGAAAACAGTATGTTCCAGTTCGGCAAACTGATGACGCAAAGCCTTATCTCCTCAATGGGCACGGCGGCGATCGCGGCGAATGCGGTTGCGGCAACTCTTGCCAACTATCAATATATGCCCGGCACGGCTTTCTCGAACACGATGGTAACCGTTGTCGGCAGATGTGTCGGCGCGGAGGAAAAAGAGCAGGCAAAGCGGTATTCAAAGATCCTGATCTCTGCCACATACATATGCCTTTGGGCGGTGGTGGCGGTGACCTTCTTTATCGCCAAACCCGTCATCGGCTTCTATGAGCTTTCCGCCGAGGGTGCGGACATTGCATATCAGCTCATCATCTACCACGCGATCTGCGCGGCTGTCATCTGGCCAGCGGCGTTCACACTTCCCTCCACCTTCCGTGCGGCAAGCGATGTAAAATTCCCGCTTGTTATTTCGATGATCTCGATGTGGACCTTCCGCGTGGGACTCAGCTTCTATTTTTCGCTTGAAGTTGTTGACGTATTCGGGCTCTTCTCGTTTGCGGGATGCGGACTTGGACCGCTTGGCGTCTGGGTCGCAATGACCGTCGACTGGGTCTTCCGCACAATTTTCTTCGTTTGGAGATATCTCAGCGGAAAATGGCTTAACGTTTACAAAAGACTATCATAAAAGACCGACCGCCCCAAGCTTGGGGCGGTCGAAGCTTTTATTTGATGGATACTACGGTATAACCGTTGTCGGTTATAACTTTGGTGAGCACTTCGTCGGATACGGGAGAGTTCAGCTTCAGCACAGCGGTGTCCTTTTTGTAGCTGACCTTTGCCTCGGCTACCTCGGGAAGCTCCTCGAGGACCTTCTTGACTCTTGCTTCGCAATGGGGGCACATCATACCCTTGATCTTCATTGTTTTTTCCATTTCATTTTCCTCTTTTTTCTTTTTATTTTTTGATCGTTTTGATGAATGTATGTCGCAAAGATTAAGACGGAGTGCGTTTGTCACTACGCAGAAGCTTGACATACTCATTGCCGCCGCGCCGAGCATAGGGTTGAGGGTCAGCCCTGCCCACACAAAAGCGCCCGCCGCAACGGGGATGCATATTGCGTTATAGATGAACGCCCAGAAGAGATTCCCGTGTATCGTTTTGAGAGTTGCACGGCTGAGCCTTATCGCCGCGGGTACGTCGGAAAGGCGGCTCTTGACAAGAACAACGTCTGCCGCATCGATTGCAACGTCTGTTCCCGCGCCAATGGCTATGCCGATGTCAGCGCGGGTCAGCGCGGGCGCATCGTTGATGCCGTCGCCGACCATTGCAACTCTGCCCTCTTCCTGCAAGCGGCGAATGACAGCCTCCTTGCCGTCGGGCTTGACCTCCGCAATAACCTCGTCCACACCGACCGACTTGCCGATAGCCTCGGCGGTCTTTTTGTTGTCGCCCGTGAGCATAACGACACGGATTTCCATCGCCTTCATCTCGCGGATCGCGCTTTCGCTGTCGTCCTTTACCTTGTCCGCAACCGCGATCACGCCAAGGAGCTTGCCGTCGCAAGCGAAGAACATCGGGGTCTTTCCTTCTTCTGCGAGCTTTTCGGCAATCTCGAGTACGTCGGATGCGATTTCCGCATACTTGCCAACGAACTCTCTGTTTCCGCCCACACAACTCTTGCCACCGATAATTCCGTAAAGTCCGCCACCGGGGAAGATCTCAAAGGATTCGGAATCCGCAACCGGAGTTCCCTCTTCCTCTGCTTTTTTGACTATCGCGCGGGCAAGCGGATGCTCGCTTTTCGCCTCAAGGCTGCAAGCGATGTGAAGCAGGTCGCCATCGCCGACTATATCGGTAACCTCGGGCTCGCCCTTGGTGATGGTTCCCGTCTTATCGAGAGCCACTATCTGCGTTCTGCCCGCCATTTCAAGCGAAGCCGCTGTCTTGAACAGAATGCCGTTCTTCGCGCCCATTCCGCCCCCGACCATAATTGCAACGGGTGTTGCAAGTCCGAGCGCGCAAGGACAGCTTATGACAAGCACCGAAATTGCTCTGCCAAGCGCAAATCCCGCGCTTTCACCAAGGAGAAGCCATATGACAAGCACAAGCGCGGCAATCGAGATGACTATCGGCACGAAAACGCCCGAAACCTTGTCCGCGATCTTTGCGATCGGTGCCTTTGTTGCCGCCGCATCCTCGACCATTTTGATTATCTGCGAGATCGTTGTGTCCTCGCCAACGCGGGTCGCCTCGCATTTTATAAATCCCGAGCGATTGATCGTGGCTCCGCTGACGGAGCTTCCGACATCCTTATCAAGCGGAATACTCTCGCCCGTCAGCGCAGATTCATCAACCGCGCTGTGGCCTTCGATAACGATTCCGTCAACGGGAATGCTCTCGCCCGGGCGGACAACGAAGATGTCGCCGACTCTCAATTCCTGCACGGGAATGCTGACCTCGGCTCCGCCGCGAATGACGGTCGCGGTCTTCGGTGTGAGCTTCATAAGGCTCTTCAGCGCATCCGTCGTTTTGCCCTTCGAGCGCGCCTCAAGCATCTTTCCGAGCGTGATAAGCGCAAGGATCATTGCGGCTGACTCGAAATAAAACTCGTGAAGATAATGCTCGGGGTGCTCTGCCGCGGTCATTGCAAGCAGGGCATAGAAGCTATACACAAACGATGCCGCCGAGCCCATGGCAACGAGCGTATCCATATTCGGCGAACGGTGAAGCACGCCGCGCAAGCCGTTGATGAAGAACTTCTGATTGATCACCATAACCGTCGCGGAAAGCACAAGCTGAAGGATTCCCACGGCGATGGGATTATTTTCAAAAAACGCGGGAAGCGGAAAACCCCACATCACGTGCCCCATGGACACGTACATCAGCGCCGCAAGAAAGGCAAGCGACGCGATCAGCCTCTTTACAAGCACGGGTGTTTCCTTATCCGCCAGCGCATCTTCATCGGGAGCGGAGGATTTCTTCTCATTTCCCTTCTTCTGTGCACCGTAGCCCGCATTCACGACGGCTTCGATGATCGCGCTCTCACTCGCGCTGCCCTCGACACCCATTGAGTTTGTAAGCAGGCTCACCGAACAGGACGTCACACCCTCGACGGCAAGCACAGCCTTTTCCACCCTTGCCGAGCACGCGGCACAGCTCATACCCGTTACGTTATACTGTTCCATCATCTCACCTCATCAGCTTCTGCAAGGTCGCAACGAGCTCGTCGACCGTTTCATCCTTGCCCGCTCTTATATCATCCGCAACGCAGGTCTTTATATGATTTGAAAGTAATTCCTTTGAAAAAGAATTCAGCGCCGCGCTTGCCGCTTGCACCTGAACGAGAATATCGGTGCAATAAGCACTCCCCTCGACCATATTCTTGATCCCGCGGATCTGCCCCTCTATTCTGTTGAGACGATTTATGAGCGAGCGATACTCCGCCTCGCCCCTCTCCTTCGTCTTGTGGGTACAACAACAATTCTTATCCATTTTTATACCTCTTATTATCTTATATGCTATATTATATACCCCCAAGGGGTATTTGTCAAGAGGTAATATTAGAAAAACCGGCTCAAGCGAACCGGTTTAGTCTATTCAATTACTTCGTCATCAATGATGACCGTAATCGTATTATCAGTGAGAAAATAGCATTGACACAGCAGATGATCGTTTTCAAAAACCGCTACAAAACTGTCGTATATCTTAATATACACGAACTCCGAAGTACCGCGCGGGTTGAAGGAATAGATAAGACTTCCCTCCTCCTCAAGCTCCGAATATGTGGGGCGCACGTATGTCACTATCATCATCTCGCCATCATCGTTCCAATATTTACTGCCAACGATCAATTGGTCACCGACATCGGCAATAAAGATCTTCTCCGTTTTTTCGCCGTTAAGATTGAAACTGACTATGTCAAGAATCTCGACGTCGCCGTATACCTGCTTGAGAACGGCGTGGGTTACCACCTCATCCACATCTGAAATATAGCTCTTGACAGCACCCGGAAGCATTATTGCAACCGCCAAGACCAATATCAAGAGGTATATCCTCTTGGTCTTTGTTGCCTTTTTCGACACTTTAACATAATTATCGATCGTTTCCTTTGTGTCGATCGGCTCAAATTCGATCATCGCGGCATCCCGATATGTGCCGCCGTTATCTATCACATCAACAGCACGCTTTGCGATCATACCGAAAACGGTATTTTCAGCCGACACGGCAAGTGCGGAAAAGATCGCCCTTGCCTGCTCTGATTCACCCTTTTTCATATCGATAAAGGCTTCTTCAAAAGAGGAAGCAAGCGGATACAGTGCACCTTTTCGCTTTGCACCCGTCGGGCGAAGGATAGCCTCATAATCGCCCGAAAGATACGCCTCGTAATTTGCGATTATTTTTGCCATACGCCTTGTTTGCTCGGTTTTGATTTTAGGCTCACCAAGCTCACGGTAGCGGCGGCAGGCAGAAGCAACACCCTCGTCATCACCGCCTATAAAATACCATCCCGCAAGTAAAGTAAGCACTGCGCGAAGATCCTTCTTTTTGATTGCACCCGCTTTTAACGAAGCCTCGCAAAGCTCGATTGCTCCGCGAACATTACCGATGTAAAATTCACTTTGTATATTCCAAAAGATATTTCTTGTACCTATACCCGATGACTTTATAACTTCGCGGTAAAGCGGGGCATCGAGATCGTCGAGGATAACACCCAAAATATGCTTGCGGAATTTGATAAGCTTCAGCTTGCGTAATATCAACAGCATCGGCACTACAAGCGCTACTGCCAACGGAAAAAGCAAAGCCGAAATTAAAAACAAACATAACACAAGGTAAAGCACATATCCGATTATAGTTATAAACCTCATATTATCCGTGTATTTTTTATATATTTGCTTGGCTTTGTCCATACATTATACTCCAAAAACTATTTTGTCGGCAATCTCCTGCAATATTTTCGCGTTTTCGATTCCGTTTTCATTAAGAATCGTCGCCGACTTGCCGAAGATCGTTGCGAAATGCACGCAAACGGCAAGGTATGCGCCCTCGTCACTTGTGTGGGCGTTATCGTCGCCCCAAAGACGGATGTCGGTGTTCTCGATAGCATACTCAAACGCGCGATTGACGTAAGCGCAGACTGCGCCGTTTTTACTTGCTATATCCGTGAACAGTTCATCAAACGCGCGGCATTGCTCGACGGGTGAGCGGCCGAAAGCCTCGTATCCATAGGGCGGACGAACGTAATAGCAGAGCTTCGCGCCGCTTTCGATAGCCTTTGACGAAAGAATTTCGCAGGATGCAATGCACGCGCTTCTCTTTTCATCCGACGAAACGCAGTTGCCGTTATCCTGGAGCACGACGAGATCATATCCCTTCTCTATCTCCGCAAGCGCGCGGCTGCCGTCCGCTGCGTGCTGTGAAAGGCACCAACCGCCCTTGACTATGCGAACCGATTCCGTGGGAAAGCCCGCATCCGTTGCAAGCCTTGCAAGCGTTTCGGGAATATCGTGAACGTAGGTCGCGCTGTTACCTATGAAAAGTATTCTCATTCCTCGTAAACCCCGTAGGATTCGAGGACTACCTTACCGAGGTTGTAAAGATAACTCTCAAAAGCATCCTTGAGAGCAAGCGGTGCGCCCGCAAGGCGGGTTTCGCGCTCGTATTTGCGGCGCTTTGCGGCGGGAGTGAAGAATCCGCCAACCTCAAAGGTGAAATATCCATCGTAGCCAATGTCAAGCAGGCCATTCATCACGGCATCGAGATTCATTGTTCCGAGGAAGGGGACAAGGTGGGTATCCGATTCCTGCATATTGTCCTGAATATGAAGTGCACGGACGTGACCGCCGAGCAGACGAAGCTCCTCGTCCTGCGGCATTTCCTGCATATTGGCGTGTCCCGCATCCCAGACAGCGTGGAAAAGGGGATGGTCAACTACCTCGATCTGACGGAGCAGATCGGTGGCGTTATCGATCCAATAAAGTCCCTCGTGGTGCATCTTGTTGAAGTTTTCAACGAGGATGTTGACGCCCCACTTCTCCGCCTCGCGAAGAATGGGCATAAAGAAGAGCTTGTTCTGCTCAAAAGTCTGCTCGGGTGTCAGACCGTGAACATATCCCGAATGGACAACGAGATTTGGGATTCCCCAATAACCGCAAGCCTCAACGCAACGGATGGTATCGGCAATGAACACGCCGCCGTCGTCAACAAGGGGCTTGCCCATCGGCGAATGAGCCTGAATGAGCTTGATGCCGATCTTCTCCGCCGCCTCGGCAACCTCGCCGAAATGACGCTTATAATCTTCCGAAAAAGCTCCCGTGCGCTCGCGGTATTCGGAACCGAAGTTGTAGTCCGCATACTTAAATCCCGCCGCACGGATGTGCTCGAGCGACTTGATCTGTGAATGAGTGTAGCCGTAAAAATCGCCTGTTGTAGTTGCAAGTTTCATATCTTTACCTCCGATTTATTTTGTAAATTCGTTTAAGTTTTCTCTTACGTATTTTTCAAGATAAGGTCGAAGTAACCCCAGCTTGATAAAATCATCATCAAAAGCATCAAAAGGATACTTTTGGCCTAAAACAATATATTTATCAATACTGTCGGTATCAAACTCGGAAAGATCGGTGAGGTCAATACCGTTCACCGAAACGAAGTCATCGTACATCTGTGCATGCTTCTCAGCTCCGATCGTTCTCAGATACTCACCGACATACGGCGCAACCATACGGCTTGAATTGACAAAAAACTGACAAAGTCCGCCGTTGAGATATTCCATATCAAAATACTCTATTGTATAGAGCACCTTTTCGTAATAATTCAGCGATTCAAAGCCCGCCAAGCTATCCTCAAACGACTCGACCTTATAATCAGTACGAAACCATAATACTTCGCAAAGCTTACTGTCCGAAATCGCCGCCAACTCCTCGGCAGACATATTATTATAGCTTTGTTCTTTCATATCAAATATAAACGTGCATGCGGTCATATTGAGCATAAGTATTATCATCATAATCAAAGCAATCGCTCTTTTCATATAGCACCTCCAATTTAGGTTAATTATATCATATTACATACTTGATTGCAATAGAAAATCAAAATTTCATCATTTTGCTGATTATGTTCAAAAAAGTGTGAATTTTGAGGTTTTTATGTCCAGAAAAGTGTAAATTTCATCCTCAAATTCACACTTTTTGGACATAATGAAATTATTGTCTTTTTGATGTATGTTGCATCAAAAAAATCGGCTCATCGCGAGCCGATTTTTTATTAAAGCTATTACCAAAGATCCTTTTCGGCAATTTCGGAGAAATCGCCATCCTTGAATCCCGCTTCGCGGAGGTAGATTTCGACCGACTCGCGCACGTCGGTATAGTTCTTATGCGAATCCGAGCCGTATGTAACGGGAATTCCCATCTCAAACATTTCGCGGAGATATTCCGCATACTGATGGCGGAATTTATCGTTTGTGAGTGCCGAACGGAAGAAGTGGGAATTGCATTCGACATATTTGCCGTTCTTTTTGAGCTCGTTTGCAATATCAAGCTTCATTGAGCGCGGGATAACGTCGAAATCCTCGTACCAAATGCCCTTTCCGTGATACCAAGGGTGACCGAGGATGGTAACTCTCTCGTCGGCGGCAAGGAACATCTGCTGACGGTACCATTCCTTGATGCACGCGTCGAGATCGGGAGCCTGCTTCTTTGCATATGGCGAATCAACTCTCCAATGCGATGCGCCGATGGCGTATCTCACACCGAGCTTTACGAGCTCTTCCTTGCTGCAAGCGAGCTCAATGTCGTAGGGCTTGTCGGTTTCGGGCG
The DNA here is from genome assembly GCA_017632155.1 of Clostridia bacterium. The sequence continues at coordinate 15,577 of JAGBRZ010000037.1, read as the reverse complement.
GCTCGTAGCCCTCGCGTGTGCCGCTTGCCGCGATATAATCGAATTCGGGCTTCTCAATGGGTGTAAGCTCCACGCCAAGTATCATAAAAGGATACTTTTTCTGCGCTTCCTTCACGCCACGGACGGATGCGTGCAGGTCGCCGAGGAACTTTTCATCGTTGAAATTAGCGTGGTCGGTGATGCCAACACGGCAAAGCCCACCCTCCTTCGCTCTTTCTGCGATCAACTCAAGCGGATTTTCCGCATCATAAGAATATTCACTGTGAATGTGCCAGTCGGATCTGATTATCATAATTATTACCCCTTTCGGTTAATTTATTTTCCCATTACCTCTGCTGCTCTCTTCAGCATCGCGCGGATCGGGAGATTATAAGGACAGCGAGTTTCACAAACTCCGCACTCGATGCAGTCGGATGCGGTCTTTGGCATACTTGAATATCGGCTCAGTGCCCAATCCTTGAGGTCGTAGCGGCTGTAATATCCTTCAAAGAGGAAAACGCCGGATATATTGATCCCTGCGGTGCAGGGCTGACAGTAATTGCATCTGCGGCAGAAATTTGTGCCGAGATCATCCTTGATCTTTGCGATCTTTTCCTTTTCCTCTGCGCTGAGAGGCGAAGTATCGGAAGTTGCCGACACGTTCTGCGCAATCTCGGCGGAATCCGCCATTCCGGGGATAACCACGGTCACGGCGGGATTGCTGACGATAAAGCGCAGTGCAAGAGTCGCGTCATCGATGGCACCGCCCGCAAGCGGCTTCATACAGATAAATCCGATATTCTTTTCCGCACACTTTGCAATCAGCTCCTCGCCCTGCGTTTCGACAATGTTGTAGGGGAACATGATCGTTTCCACCCACGGAAGCTCAACCGCCTGCGCGAACAGCTCGACGGAATGGAGTGTGATGCCGATATGCCCGATCTTTCCCGCAACCTTTGCCTCAAAGAGAGCCTCAAGTGCGCCGCCGGGTGCCATTACTGCTTCGAGATCCTTGGCATTCGGGTTATGCACCTGATAAAGGTCGATGTAATTCGTGCGGAGATTATTAAGGCTTACGTCAATATCCTTAGCCATCGCATCCTTCGTGCGCGCCATACTCTTTGTAGCGAGAACGAATTTATCGCGGACGCCTTCAAGCGCAAAGCCAAGATACTCCTCGCTGACAGTATATCCGCGCGCGGTGTCGATATAGTTGACGCCTTCACGGACGAGCTCGCCGATCAGCTTCCTTGTGCCCTCGGCATCGATCTTCTGGATCGGAATGCCTCCAAATCCGAGGCGCGATATTTTAAGTCCTGTTTTTCCTAAAATTCTGTATTCCATAATTCGGCTCCCTATTTATTCATTCACAATAATTGTGTATTCTCCGCTTTTCAGTATGCGGATAAGTTCTTCATTGTTCCCGATCCTTTCGCCCACGGCAATACCCGCCCATCCGGCAGATGCTACGCTGTGTCCGTCCGAGCCGGCAACGCAGGGAATTCCCCTCTCTTCCGCAAAAATACGTGCGCTTTCGTTCCACTCGGGCTCATTGCCCGCGTTGTAGACCTCAATACCGTCAAGCTGATCAAGGCACTCAAGGGGGAAGGGTTTTCTGATATAATCTCTGGCGCGATATGGGTGCGCCTGATAGACAAGTCCGCCCGCGGCGTGAACGACCTCGGCAAATGCCTCTGCCGACGCTCTCTTCAACTCGGGATGCTCCGCGATCAGCTCGGGCGTTATGCCGTAAATGAGGATCTCCTGTCCACATCCGACGTTCTCCTCAAGTCCGAACAGCAGATCAAAGTCACGCTCCTTGGCGTATTCAAGACCGTAAAGGTAATCTTGTCTGTAAGCATCGACAAAATCCTCCCACGGAAGCTCTCTGTCGATACGCGTGTCGCCCGCGTAAAAGTGGTTTGTGACCACCATTCCGCTGTATCCTTTTTGGATCAATTCATCTATATGATCGCGGATATCCGACCCACCGCCGCTGCAGGGCCTGGTGTGAATATGCATTTCGTATTTGTATATGTAGTTTTTCATAGCGGTACACCTCGCTTTACGATATGATTATATCACAAATATAACGAATAGTCAATGCTTTTCGACTTTACTTTTCTTTTATAACAAAAGGAGTGACCGAGGTCACTCCTTTATTCTTACTGATCGAATTATTAAATATTGAGGAAGTATCTGCCGTAAGCGTCCGCTGCCTTCATTGCCGCAACAACCTTCTCTGCGGTAACCTCGAAGGGCATGTTGTGGATCGTCTCGCCCTCGACGGTAGCCGCCTTTGCGACTGCAAGAAGCTTCTCGTCGGTAACCTCGGTGACTCCAAGCTCGCCAAGGGTAACGGGAAGTCCTACTTCAACGCAGAAGCTTACGATCTCGTCAAGCTCCTCGGTAGGAACATTTTCAAGCATCAGCTGAGTGAGAACGCCAAAGGCAACCTTTTCGCCGTGGTACATATGATGACATTCGGGAAGAACGGTAAGACCGTTGTGAATAGCGTGAGCGGCTGCAAGTCCGCCCGACTCAAAGCCGATACCCGAAAGGAGAGTATTAGCCTCGATAACCTTCTCAACAGCCTCGGTGCAAGCGCCGGCTTCGAGCGCCAGCTTAGCCTTTACGCCCTCTTCGAGAAGAGTGTTAAGGCAGAGCTCTGCAAGAGCCATAGCCGCGCAGGTAACCTTGCCACCGGCGCATGTGCCTGCATCCTTCGCCTTTGTTGCTCTAGCCTCGTAGTAGGTAGCGAGAGCATCGCCGATACCCGCAACGGTAAGGCGAGCGGGAGAAGCAGCAATAATGGAGGTGTCCATAAGAACCATATTGGGGTTAGCGGGAAGCCAATGATACTCCTCGAAAACACCCTCGTCGGTATAAACAACCGAAAGAGCTGAGCAAGGTGCATCGGTGGATGCGATGGTGGGACAGATAATAACGGGAGTCTTGCATGCGTGAGCAACAGCCTTGGAAGTATCAAGGATCTTACCGCCACCGATACCAATAACCATATCGCATTCATTGGTCTTCATAACCTCGATAAGTCTGTTGATCTCGTTCCAGGAGCACTCGCCGTTGAAGTAATCGTAAACCGCACCGACTTCGCTGCCGCCGAAACTTGCTTCAAGGGTAGCTCCGATTCTCTTGTAACCCGAAGCAGTGATAACCACGAGAGCCTTTTTGCCGTAAGCCTTCGCATATTCTGCGATCTTACCCATTTCGCCTGCGCCCTGAACGTATTTGTTAGGGCAAATAAGAATTTTTGCCATTTTGTTCTCCTTGTTTGATTATTTTTCAAAGATATGATATATCAATTATATAACACAAGCGCGGGAATGTCAATAGAACCTGCCCATATGAGTTTGTTTTTTTATTATTCTGTAACAAAAATCTCGTTTTCTCCCTCGGCGAGTGCATAATCAACACCAAAAATGCGCAATATCGCCTTGGAATGGTGTGGGATAGTAATAGCGAATCTCACTCCTCCGTCTTCTCTTTCGTAGCTGACCGAAACTCTGCCGTTCGGCGTTTCCATGCTTCCCGACATTTTGTTGAATCTTGAAAGCGCCTGAGGACTTATGATCATCTCTTCATACCCCGCCGACTCCTTTGTCTGCTTTATGCCGAGAAGATATTCAAAGAAATATGCCACGGGTGCGCCGAACATAGGATGGCAGTGAGATCTGCTTCGATTGCTGTCCCAATATTCATGGAAGGTCGTTGCGCCGTTCCGGCGCCAATGCTCATAGCCTTGAGAGCCGTTGTTTGTGAGGATATCCACCGCAAGCTCAGAGTCGCCGTGCTCGAACAGTGTGCGGATAAGCACATCGGTTGCAAAAATCCCCGTGTCAAAATACCCAAGCTTTTTATAATAGGATACCATATTGGCATATGTATTTGCATTTCCGAGACCAAGATCCACGGCAAAGGCATTTGCCCCCTGAACATTCATAACGAAATTACCGTCAAAGGTGTTGAAATACGCGGCTTGAATAGCTTTCTTTCGGATTGCGATCTTCTCACCGTACTCCGCGGCATCGTCATCCTTGCCAATGATAAGAGCGATCTCGCGCATAGTTTCAAGTGATTTCACCATAAAGTATGTGTTAACGAACGGCGCGGGAATAATAACTTGCTGATTATGGGAGGTGATATCCCTTTCGGGATAGAGTATATTGGGTCCGCACCAATCTCCAAGACACCATTCGCCCGGCTTGTCACTTGTCACAAGTCCAAATTCCGAATGAGATTCAAGGTAGTCAATATAGCGCCGCATATTGCCGTAGTATTTGTAAAGAACGCTGTCATCTCCGTAATGCTTATAGAGCTGATACGGAACCTGGGCGATAGCGCATCCCCAACCGCCAGGACCTCCTCCGCTTCTTATATACGGAGCGGTATACTGAATATGCCCGCTTATGGTATCCTGACAATCACCGATGTCACAGAGCCATTTTTCATAAAAGCTTCTTGCATCAAGCACCGACAGAGCGGCGTGACAGGTCAGCTGTCCGTCTCCGGTATATCCTCGCCGCTCAATGTGCGGACAATCCGATGGGTGACCCGTGTGCATATTGCAGAGTATCGTATGGATAAAGGTATTATACGTCCAGTTGATCGTTTCGTTGTCGCATTCAAATGTAGAAGCCGGCGCAACGTCCGCATGGACCACCTTTACGCATTTCGGAACAGCGTCTCCCGTCACCTCAAAATATCTGAAGCAATACCAGGTGAAGTCCGGCTGAACGATACGGTTGCAACCGTCGGAGATCACCGTATAATTCTGACCATGCACATGTCTTGGGTCAAGACCGCCGTCCGCCAGCAGATCCTCGGAAAAACGCACGTTTACAGTTTCGCCATTCTTTGCGCGCAGATCGAGAACAGGATATCCGGTCGTGTTTTCTCCGCAATCGTAAATGATTCCGTTTTCACTCTTACCAACGGCTTTTACGGGAAGCTCACGAATAAGAGCATCGGCAGGACAATCGGTTGACAGATATTCGGTCTCCAGATCCTCGGTCAAGGTAGCGTTTTCCCAATCACTGTCATCAAAGTCGGTGGTAAACCAATCGGCAGATAAAGTATAGTCATGACTCTCATATTTTACGAAATCATAATCCGAAATATAGCTATCAGCGATACGGCAAGACTCGTTCGAAACGAAAAGGCTCTTCTCACCGTTGGATCTTTCGGCAAAAATACAGTAAATTGCTTTGGGAAGTCCGAAAACACGGGAACGATGCGTGTACCATCCACCGCCAAAATGAATGGCGATGACGTTTTCTCCGGGGTTAACAAAAGGTGTTATATCAAAGCTCGGAACATATACTCTGTGTCCGGAAAGCACCTCGTCCTTAGGGTCGCACGTAGCTTCAAAATCGGAGGAAAGCGGCAGAAAGGTATCCGGATTTACGCACTTGCCGTTAATGTAACACTTAAAAAAGCCAAGTCCCAGAACATTGAGAGTAACTTTTTCAAAAGAATCGACATCGAAGCGGCCGCGAAGAACCGAAAACGTTTTCGGAGTTCTCTCGGATTTTCCTACCCACGCAGCATTCTTGAAAAAATAAGATCTATCCATACAGTACCTCCCGTTTTATGTGGTGTTGTATTAATTATAGCATAAACGCCGTGGCTTTTCAACCGAAAATAAAAAATCACAAAAACAAAACCACGAGCTGAAATTGTATCGTGGTGGGACTTGTAACCACCCATTTGCGAGCTTTATTTGGTGTGACAATTCAATTCGGCTATCGCGCGCAAAAGTTTAGGCGCTCTATCCAAACAAGTGCGAACAAAGCCCACGAGGCTTATGCCTCGTCTCCGAACCAAAAAAGAACGGAACGCATAGCGTTCCGTTCTTTTTTGGTTGCGGAGGTGGGACTTGAACCACACGGCCTCCGGGTTATGAGCCCGACGAGCTACCAACTGCTCCACTCCGCGATATTGAATTTGCCGGTTCTTCCTTCGGCACTGTATGGTGCCGGTGACCGGATTTGAACCGGTACGATACTTTCGTATCAGCGGATTTTAAGTCCGCGGCGTCTGCCTGTTCCGCCACACCGGCTAAAACAGTACACTCATAGTGCCTATATATTATAACATACTAAAATCATTATGTCAATACCTTTTTGCAATTTTCTTTCAAATTCTTTCGACATTTCTCGGTTTGATTGACAAAATTCCTACAATATGATATAATATCATAAATCAAAACCGGAGGCACAGATTTGAAAAAACGCGCTATTGCCTTACTTTTGGCATTCATAATATTATTCACCGTATCCTGCTCGGAGAACAGTATTGGGGGAGAGATCGCGGAGAGTGGCTGCTTTGCTCCCGAACACGTTGACACAAACAACGACGGACTTTGCGACTTTTGTATGCTCGCGCTGACCGTCACGGTCGACTTTTACGCGATAAACGACCTTCACGGCAAGCTGCTTGACGGTGATTCGCAGCCGGGCGCGGACGAGCTGACTTCCTTTCTCAAATCCGCGCGCGATGGCGACGATCACGCAATCTTCCTTTCCTCGGGCGATATGTGGCAGGGCACATCGGAATCGAATCTGACGCGCGGAAAGATCGTCACCGATTGGATGAACTCGCTCGGATTCGTTTCAATGACCATCGGCAACCACGAATTCGACTGGGGCGAGGAATATATCGAAAGCAATCTCGAACTTGCAGACTTCCCTTTTCTTGCGATCAACATTTACGACCGCGCGACCGACACGCTTGCCGACTACTGCACTCCATCCGTCACCGTTGAGTGCGGAGCGGCTACCATTGGTATTATCGGCGCGATCGGCGACTGTTATTCATCAATTTCGGGCGACAAGGTTGAAAATATTTATTTCAAAACGGGGGATGAGCTGAATTCCCTCATCCGCGCCGAAAGTGAGCGTCTGCGCTCGGGCGGTGCCGATTTCATACTCCTTTCGATCCACGACGGCGGCGCCGACATTGAACTTTCAAAAGAGCACGTTGATCTCGTTTTTGAGGGACACACTCATAAAAGCTACGTCCGCCCCGACAAGCACGGAGTTTACCACCTTCAGGGCGGCGGCGACAACGACGGAATCACGCACGTTGAAGCGGTCATCAACGTTGCGGGCGGTGAGAGTATAGTCAAAACGGCGGAATTCATCTCCGCTGACGTTTACGACAATTCGCAGCCCGACTCGATAGTTGAAAGTCTTATGAAAAAATACGCCGCAGACGTTGCGAAGGCTGACGAGGTTCTGGGCAAAAACTCTGCCCTGCGAAGCGGCGACTGGCTCCGCGCGCTTGTTGCGCGTCTTTATCTTGAAAAAGGAATTGAGGAATGGGGCAAAAAATACGACATTGTCCTGGGCGGAGGCTATCTTTCGGTCCGCGCGCCCTATAATCTCTCGATCGGCGAGGTCAAATATTCCGATCTGCAATCCATCTTCCCATTTGACAACACCCTCGACCTTTGTTCGATTAAGGGAAGCGATCTGAAATCCAAATTCATCAACACCTCAAATTCCAATTATTTCGTTTATTACGGTGACTACGGGCAATCGGTGCGCTTCAGCATCGACGATAACGCCACATATTACATCATCGTCGATTCCTACACATCGCATTACGCGCCCAACCGCCTCACCGTCATCGACTCGCTCGGCGAGGGACTTTACGCCCGCGACCTGCTTGCCGATCATATCAAAAACGGCGGGCTTAAATAATAGTGAAAAGCTCGGATGCCATTGGCATCCGAGCACTTTTTATAATACAAGCTCCGCAATTTAACCTTCAATCTTCGGAAGAACCATTGAGGTACTGTCCGCGAAAAAGACTTTCACTTCATTTGCAAAGCCTTCTATTCCCAGTGCATTCCAATCATTCAAATTACCGCCGAAATCAATTCTTGTCAGTGATTCGCAATACCGCAATGTGCCGCTGAACTTGGTAACACTGCCGGGGATGGAGATGTATTCAAGGCGGGGGCATTGGTTGAATGAATTTGAAAGCTCCGTGAGCTTTGCGGCAATAAAGACCTCTTTAAGATCGCGGCAATTATTAAACGAACCCATTGAAAGCTCTTTGAGCGAGCTTGGAAGATAGAGATTCGTCACTCCGCAATTGGAGAACGCCCACTTGCCAATGCTTTCAATGCTATTGCCAAGCTCCAAAACGGTAATGTTTGAGCAATTATTGAATGCCGACTCGCCTATCGTCTTCAGCGAGTTGCCGAAAACCGCAGAGGTTATGCGAGTTCTGTCAAAGGCTTCGTCGCCTATGTGGGCAACCGACGAACCAAAGCTTACGCTTTCTAAACCCGAGCGTTGGAACGCGCACTTGCCTATGCTTACAACGCCGTTTCCGATCACGGCTTCGGTGAGCGATTGACATCCCGTGAAAGCATAGTCACCGATGCTTTCAACGCTATCGGGGATCGACACGGACGCAAGCTCTTTCAAATTGTAAAAAGCGCCGTATCCGATGGATTTGACACTTCCGTCATCGGGTATAACGGCATCGTTAAGTCCCGCGACGAGCTCTCCCGTATGCTTATTGATAACGCAGGAGTTTTTGACCTCAAGATTCTTGCCGTTATTTATTGATACTTTACTGCAATTCAAGATTCCAAACAACCAAAATGCAGTAATTTCGGTTTCGGGATGAAGTTCTATCTCTGTATTTTTGGCGGCTACTGAGGAAACAAGATAAGCATATTCCGAGCGGCTGTTTCCAAGATAGATTCCGTTTCCGTAAATCTTATCCGATATAGACGTCGGAAACGCCTTTGCGTGAACGAATTCAACGGAATCGGGCAAAGTGGAAAGCTTGAGGTCCAAACAGTATTCAAACGCACCGTCCTCTATCCTTTTGACAGTATCGGGCAGATAAAGACTTTTCAGCTCCGTACATCCGACAAACGCAGATTCGCCGATAACCTCCACGCCTTTGTGAATCGTCACGGCAGTAAGCAAGCGACAATTGCGGAATGCGCAGAAATCAATGGTCTTGAGGCTTCCGGGAATCTCAAGGGACATGATCTTGGCATCGTCAAAAGTATGCTCGCCAAGAGTTTCAACAGACTCGCCAAGATCAAGCTTTGTTATAGGACATCCAAGAAAGCCTTGCGTACCGATCTCGACAATACCGTCGGGGAGAATTACCTCGCTCAGCTTTTCGCAATCGTAAAAGCACTTTTGACCGATCCTCTTAACCCCTTCGCCGAAATGAACGTTTTTCAGATTATTGCATTCATAAAAGGCAATGTTTTCGATGTTCACAACGCTGTCGGGGATATAAACGGCGCGCAACTCTGTGCAGTGCGAAAACGCCGCGCCCGCTATGACACGTGTCGTTTCGTGTATAGCGACCGAGGTTATATCATCGCTGACCGATCTCATAAGGTAAAGATACGGATATTCCTCGTTGCCGAGATAGTATGCATTTCCGTACTGATTGTATTTGAGCATCGAGCATCCGAGGAAGGACGAAAGTCCTATCGAAAAGATCGTATCCGGAAGTGATACCGTTCTGACGTTGTCCGCTTCAAACCGAAGCATACTGACTTCACAGATCGGCACGCCCTCGTATTCGGCGGGAATGACAAGATGTTCAACGTTCACTTCGTTTGCCGTTGCTATATAATGGCTTTTGTCGTCCGAAAGGGTAAGCTTAACTCCGCTTTCAAGCTCAATTGTTTCCACCGCATTGGGGAAATAGTTTTCTTTGGCGGGGGTAACGCCCGATTCCGTCGGCACAAAAGTGCACGATGAAAGGAAAAAGACGAGGGAAAGAACAAGCGCGGTCAAATTTTTTCGCAGATTTCTTCTTTTTTTCATAGGCATATCCTCCTGATCCGTTTTTCTTTGTGATATTTAACCAATTATAGTATATCATAATTATATTAATTTGTCAACATTTTTCATTTTAGTACAAAAAACAAATTTTGCTTGACAAAATTATAATTAAATGATATAATTATACTAACAATTTTTATATGGAGGAAATCCTAAAATGAAACGCATTATTGCTCTTCTTCTCTGCCTTATGATGGCAGTATCCGCAGTTGCTTGCAGCAGCGGTAACACCCCCGCGGAGACCACCAAGGCTCCCGAAACTCAGGCTCCCGCTACCGATGCTCCCGAGACTGAGGCTCCCGCTACCGAAGCTCCCGCTACCGAGGCTCCCGTAGAGACCACCGAGGTTGTTGAAGCAACCACCGAGGCTCCCGTTGAGACCGCTCCCGGCTTCGAGTTTGCAAACCTCTCCGCAGCTCAGCAGGCAGCTCTTAAGGCTGTTATGCCCGTATCTCTTCCCGACTACTCCACCTACGAGATCGTAACCCGCGCTATGTCCTTCGACGCAGGCGCTGACGAGTACGTTGTTGGCGGTAACTCCAAGGGCAGCGCACAGTTCGTAACCGAGGCTGAAGGTGCTGCTTTCGGTCAGGCTCTCAAGCTCGCAGCAAAAGCCGACTCAGCCGACAGCCGTACCGAGGTTGAAGTTACTCCTCTTGCAGACATGGACATCTCCACCGCAAAGGGCGTTATGTTCTACGTTGACTTCTCCAACGTACTTCCCCACGCTGACGAGACCAAGAAGATGTGCGCTTCCGTAACCATCAACACCAACAAGTACCGCGCAAAGGGTCCCAACAACGGTAACGGCGACAGCTCTGCAATTGGTTACTACTACATGGCAGGCACTTGGCACCAGACCACCAACATCAACGCTTGCCGTATGGAGATCCCCACCAACTTCGTTGGATGGCTCTACATCCCCTCCTCTACCTTCTACGGATCTGATGAGGGTGCTGCTCTCGGCGATACCTTCGGCGATATCTTCGTTATGAACATGCGTTGCTACACCGACGGTTACACCTACTCCGCAGATAACTACATTATCTTCGACGAGATCGTATTCATTAAGTAATAGCTTAAAACCCCTCGGCTGAAATTCAGCCGAGGGGTTTTGGTATATAAGTGCTGTTCGCCCTACGGGCGAAATGATAGTCGCGCAATGCGCGAATGATGATCGGCTTCGCCGAATGATAATTCGCCTGCGGCGAAATAAAGGTAATTTTTCGCATAGCGAAAAATATTCTATTGAAATTTGCCTTTGCAAATTTCTTCCTTCATTTTGCCGAAGGCAAATCATCATTCGGCAAAGCCGATTATCATTCTGCCGCAGGCAGATTATCATTCGCGCATCGCGTGATTATCATTTCGCCCACGGGGCGAATATATTTTCTCCCGAGGCATTGACTTTTTTCCTTATATATGATATAATTTCTTATTATAATAACAAAAAACAAACGGAGAAGTAAAAACATGCTTGATTTAAAGTTTGTCAGAGAAAATCCCGAGATCGTAAAGCAGAATATGCGCAATAAATTCCAGGACCACAAGCTGGGTCTTGTTGACGAGGTTATCGCGCTTGACGCGGAGAACCGCCGCATCATCAGCGAGGCTAACGACCTTCGCGCTGAGAAGAACCGCCTTTCGAAGCAGATCGGTATGCTTATGGCGCAGAAGAAGATCGAAGAGGCTAACGAAACAAAGCAGAAGGTTGCTGAAAGCGCAAAGCGTCTTGCAGAGCTCGAGGCACTTGAGCCCGAATTTGAAGAAAAGATCAAGAAGATCATGATGACCATTCCCAACATCATTGATCCCAGCGTTCCGATCGGTAAGGACGACAGCGAAAACGTCGAGGTTCAGCGTTACGGCGAGCCCGTGACCCCCGACTTTGAGGTTCCCTACCACGCCGACATTTTCGAATCCTTCGATGGCATCGACCTTGACGCCGCACGCCGCGTTGCGGGTAACGGATTCTACTACCTTATGGGCGACATCGCACGCCTCCATTCCGCAGTTATTTCCTACGCACGCGATTTCATGATCGACCGCGGCTTCACATATTGCATTCCTCCCTTCATGATCCGCTCCGACGTTGTTACCGGCGTTATGTCCTTTGCGGAGATGGATGCAATGATGTACAAGATCGAGGGCGAGGATCTTTACCTCATCGGTACCTCCGAGCACTCCATGATCGGTAAGTTCATCGACACCATCAACCCCGAGGAATCCCTTCCCTACACTCTCACCAGCTACTCCCCCTGCTTCCGCAAGGAAAAGGGCGCGCACGGCATCGAGGAGAGAGGCGTTTACCGTATCCACCAGTTCGAAAAGCAGGAAATGATCGTTGTCTGCCGTCCCGAGGAATCCCCCATGTGGTTTGACAAGCTCTGGCAGAACACCGTTGACCTTTTCCGCTCGCTCGACATTACCGTTCGTACTCGCGAGTGCTGCTCGGGCGACCTTGCTGACCTCAAGGTCAAGTCCATCGACGTTGAGGCTTGGTCCCCCAGACAGCAGAAGTATTTCGAGGTTGGCTCTTGCTCGAACCTCGGCGATGCACAGGCTCGCCGACTCAAGATCCGTGTAAACTCGAAGGAGAAGGGCAAGTATTTTGCTCACACCCTCAACAACACCGTTGTTGCTCCCCCCAGAATGCTCATCGCCTTCTGCGAGAACAACCTCTGCGCCGACGGTTCGATCAACATCCCCGTCGCACTCCGTCCCTATATGGGCGGCAAGGAAAAGATTTTCCCCAAGCACTAAAATAAATTAACGGCTGAGCCTTTTGATATGACTCAGCCGTTTTTTTAACTCCAAACAACAACAGCGGGAGAATTTTTGAAGATTCTTAAGGAACTTTTTTCAAAAAGTTCCTTAAGCGGAGCGCGAGGCAGCGCCTCGCAATCTGCGCTCCGAACCGACTGCGCCCCGCAGGAGGCTCGGAATCAACAGCCCCCTCCCCACGGGGAGGGGGCTGTTGATTAGAGTGACAAGAATAATACGAACTAGTTTTTTGGCGACAATTATCCGCCATCAGTTCGTCAAACGCCTCGAATGTATATTAACCATTATAAATAAGACGCTTTTCATTCGTGCAGTGCGAACGGTGCTCTCCTCATTCACCGCTCCCCGCGGTCCCCTTTCCCCGCTGGGGAACGCTAAGAGTTTAGCGATAACCGCTATCTATTCAGCGAAGACGATATATCAATATAATTTTGCATATCAAATTGGAATATTTTTATTTAAACCAATTTTCACTCGCAATGGAGTTTGCACTAATTTTTCAATAAAATATTCCGAACTGCCTAAACAAAATTATAGCAGTAAGCGATGTTCGCTGAATATCGAAGAAGTTTGAGCACACCCTCAAGCGTTCCCCAGCGGGGAAAGGGGACCGCGGGGAGCGGTGAATGAGGAGAGCGGAGTCTGTGCTGCATTATGGACAAACACAAAAATTCTTTGTGCAATTATAGTCCTATTAGTATAACTACGGTGCAAAAAAGAAGCTTTTCGCCGAGGCGAAAAGCTTCTTCTTTTAATTAAGGTATAATTTTATACTCCCAGGCTCTGAGAGCCTCGGATAACTCAAATATTTCGGCAATGTTTTTATTTTTGTTTGTTATGTCTATCATATCATTGCAATGTAAGGTAAAAATGATCTCTCCATCAGTTCTTATTATCATTCCGTCCTTCTGAACGGCTTCGACAAACACATATTTATTTTCATCATTCTTTATTACGATCTTCAGTCCGTCATCAAGAGTCAAAAACAGCATATTGCCCTTGACCTCGTAGGTTCCCGAATATTTTTCGTGAATCGCCGATTGGCCGATTTTTGAATATGTCACTTCAACGGTTTGTTTCCATCTGTCAAAGTCGATATTCCACTTGACCCTCGGATTTCCGATTGTCTGGAGTGTCTTTGACCAAGACAAAGAGACGGGTCCCCTCGGACGGAGTGCATCGAGCTCTGCCGTCGGGAATAGCTGATTTCTCACGCCATCCGTAACAAAGTAAATATAGGAACTGCATGAATCTTGGAGAGCTTTATGCCCTCTGTCTCCGATCAGATAAGGTGTATCGACGGAAGTCACATTGCTTTTGCTGTCTTTAATTCCCAGTCTGTCTTCAAGCGCAGACGTATACTGTGCATAATCCCCGTTGCTTCCTCCATCAAGCAAGATTCCATACATATGGCGGTTATAATTTGCGCTGCCTCCTGCCCGACAGTAAAACAAAGTTCCGGTATCGAGGATTCGCAAACGCTCGGAGATCATCTTTTCAATCTGCGTCAACATCTCGTTATACGCCTTGAAGGCAGATTCAAAATCCCGGTACTCGGAAAAATCCCCGTGATATGGTCTAATGGTCATATATCCTACCTTGTGTTCGCTCTCACAGCTCTCGTAACTGTTGAGTTGATGCAACAAGTGCTCATGCATCTCCTCAAGCGAATTCCAGGTTCCTTGTGTTATGCTTGAGTGATAAAGATTTATCTCAACACCCGTGGTATGATCGCTGAAATCGGGCATAACTATTTTGTCATACTCAAAATAGAGCCTCACCGTGTCGTTGATGATGAATGAAATCTCATCGAACGTCAGCGAGCGGCGGATGCCGTCCTTTCGCATCTGCAGAGATTCCTCTACCTGCTCCCATGTGAAAAGATGGAAGATACACTCTCCATTATCTCCAATCTCTTCACGTCCGTAAGCGCCGAATTTCTTCTGCATTTCGGATTGAGCTATGGGTGTCTCCTCGATAACGGGCGGCAGGGTCATTTCACCTTGAGTCAGCTCCTCGGTTTCCTCCGGCGGTTCGCCGATAAGGTACATACATCCGCAAAGGGCAAGAACCGCCGCGAGTACAAGCGAAGCGGCAATTATTATAATTTTCGAGTTTTTCATTTTTGCACTCTCCTTTCTGTGCCCTTATTGTACACCCGCAATTTCATCAACTTATCTTCAAGTTATAATCAAGTTGTAAAATCGAAAAAAATTTTGGTTCCTTTTCCAAATTCCGATTCAAAACGCAATTTTGCGCCGTGAGCCTCGGCGATATTTTTGCAAAGCGCAAGCCCAAGACCCGCGCCGCCCTCGGCACGTGAGCGCGATTTGTCGGTGCGGTAGAAGGGCTCGGTGATGTGAAGAAGCTCTTCCTCGGTCATTCCCTTGCCGTTGTCCTCGACCGAAGCCGAATTGCCCACACATCTCAAAACAACACGCCCGCCGGCCGCGCAAGCCTTTATTGCGTTGTCGGCGAGGTTGTCAAACAGCATCGAAAGCAGCAGCGCGTTGCCGCTCACCGTGACCTTTTCTGTGTCGCAGACGAGCTCGACACCCTTTTCCTTTGCCTTCGGTGCAAGCCTTTCGGCAGTTCCGTGAAGGACTTCGTCAAGCGAGATTTCTGCCATTTCGGGCGGGTTTTCACGGACGTAGGCTGTGTCGAGCAATATTTCCGACATTTTCGTCAGCCTCTGTGCCTCCGAAACGATATATCTTGATGCAACAAGCCTTTCCTCCTCGCTCACCGCCGCGCGCTCGAGATATTCGGCATAGCCGCGAATGACGGTCAGCGGAGTTCGCAACTCGTGCGCCATATTATCAACGAGCATCTGCTTCTTTTCCGCGTTTTCCTCAAGTGCAGTCATCTGACTCTTTATAGTCCCGAGCATCGAATTGAAGCTTCGCGCAAGCAGGGCGAATTCATCGTTTCCGCTCTCGTCGGCGCTGACGGAAAGGTCG
>JAGBRZ010000036.1 GCA_017632155.1 Clostridia bacterium | reverse complement strand
ATAGCTCGTCAGATAACAAACATCACAGCTATCTATCCCAATGCCACCATTATTCGAGAATTCTATACCGGTACTAAACAAGACCGTCCTAATTGGAATAAGCTCATGTATATAATAAAAAAGGAAGACACCATCGTTTTTGATAGCGTCTCCCGTATGAGCCGTAATGCTGATGAAGGATTTAAGGATTATAAGATGCTCTATGAGTCTGGTGTCAATCTCATCTTTCTCAATGAGCCACTCATTAACACTAGCGTCTTCGACTCGACGAAAAGTAACCTGTTGAGTATACAAGTCGAGACCGGCAACGAAGCAGTGGACAACTTCTTCAAGGGAAACATTGAGTTAATCAATAACTTCTTGATGGCTCTTGCAGAAGAACAGATTAAAGCCGCCTTTGAGCAATCCGAGAAAGAGGTTACCGATCTTCACTCACGTATCAGTCAAGGCATGCGCGAAGCCAAGAGGAACGGAACGTATATTGGCTTACCTAAAGGAACCACACTCACAACCAAGAAATCAGTTCAATGCAAGGCCATCATTAAGAAGCACTCCAAGGACTTTGGTGGAAGTCTTGATGACCCCGATGTGATTAAACTTTGTGGGTGCTCGAGGAATAGTTATTATAAGTATAAGAGGGAAATTAAAACAAATAAAACTTAAACAATTTTTAGTCTGCAAATAAGATAGGCGTGTGCAAAAGGGCAAGAATTTTCCGTTGACGTGATGGCGGTTCGTAATTGTTCTACTTCCTCTTCGGAAAGAGAAACGACCTCTTTTGTTCGCTCGAATGAACTCGGGAGAGAGATGCCGACGCACGGATTTCGCAGAACCGTCCCCTCGATGAGAGCGTGTTTATAGCAAGCATTGAGCGCGACATACACCTTTTTGATGCTGGAATAAGAAAGATTTTTCTCGCTATAAAGTTGGTTGATGAGTCCCTGAATGTGGTTCCGCGTGACCTTGTCCACCTTCATATTTCCCAAATTTGGAAAGATGTGATTGACCACCGTGCTCTCCAATCTGTCATAGCTCGAGGGCTTGAGTTTATGGAACCGATAGTCTTTCATCCAAGCGGTAAAATACGCTTTTACGGTATCGGTACTCGGGAGATGTTTTTCTGCGTAGTCGGCAGTCTTCTTAAAGTCTCGAAGCTTCTTCTTGGCGATTGCTTCTGTTTTACCAGAGAATTGTTTGATGATGGGCTTGCCGTTCTCGTCTACGCCAAGACAGATCTTTGCTATCCATTTTGTATCGGACACTTGAAAAATGGCACCTTTTCCATTTATGCTTCCCTGTCTCATTCTTTGCTTTCCTCCTCAAATTTAGAAACCAATTCGGAAACCGTTTTGATTGTGCTCTCGCTTAATTATAACGCGTTTTTAATTGTACGCACACGCGTTTGGGGAAAAGTTCAAAAGTTGTTTGCATTTACAAAAACGTCCCAACCAAAAACAAGAGATAACCGCTTGTGTTATCTCTTGTTTGTAGAATGATTAGAATGCTTTAAGCCATTATTTGTTCACGGCAAACTCATACACTCCGCAATCCAATATATGTTCACCGTTTGGTAATATTGCTTTCACTGTTACATTGGCAGGAACAGTGATGCGACAAACGATTTTTTCATCACTTCTCTTCCATTCGCTTTTAACCTTTCCATACACGCCGTTGTATTCGCAAGATGCGTGAGTGATACTGCCGCCAATCTTTGGCTCAATAATATATTCGTTTTCACCACCGATTTTAATGCCGCACATCTCGCCAAAGATCCATTCACAAACAGCCCCCTTGGAATAGTGGTTGAGCGAGGCCACACCGCCTTGTGCTTCAGTTCCTTCCCAACTCTCCCAGATGGTATTCGCACCCATCTTGGGCATAAAGAGCCAACCGGGCATCTCCTCATTTTCAAGTAAACGATAGGCATATTCAATATCCATATCCGCAAGAACGTAGAGGATAAATGGGGTGGATAAAAAGCCCGTACCAAGTCGCCAACCATAGTTGTCAAGTGCTTTGAGCAAGCGTGCTTTAGCGAACTCGGTCTGCTTTTCATTAAGCAATTTAAGATAAAGGGGACGAACAAGCTTTGCTTGACGGTCGGTATCGTAGCTATATTTAGGAGTTTCAATCAGCTTTTGATAACCGCTACGGACGAGGTTCGCTTTTTTAAGGAACAGCTCTTTGTCCTCTTCTTTTCCAAGAAGCTCGGCAATCTCAGCCATAGTTTCAAGCATATACACCAAATATGCGGTCGTTTCCTCGGGATGAGGGTTGATAAAGTCGGAAATTTTGAACGCATTTACATCAGTTGGCTCTGCCCATTCGCCGTAGGACTGACCATAATTTGAGATCATTTTGCTATACTTTCTCTCAAGTCCTGTTGGCAAGCTCGTAAGATAGTGCTTGCCGATAGTACCTATCTTAAACTTGGCGTATTTTTTCATCGCCTCATAGTTTTTGGAAAGAATACGAACGTCGCCATATCTCTTGTAGATACGGTACGGAATCAGCACACCTGCGTCCGACCAGCCTGCAGAGCCGTCCATGGCATTCATATAAAAATCAATGCCGCCTACGGGTGTAATCTGACGGAATACGCCGTTTTTTCTTTGCCCGTCGCACATATCAAGAACATATTTGCGAGCCATCGGGGCATAATCGAAGAAATACGCTGCAGTATTACAGAATATCTGCGCGTCACCTGTCCATGCGTGGCGCTCACGGGTAGGACAGTCGGTAGGAACGTCTGCGTGATTGTTTTTGGTTGACCAACGTGTGCTTGCAACAAGCTTGTTTATCAGCTCGTGAGAACAATCAAAGCTCAATGTGTCTTCCATATCGGAATAAACAGCGATGGCTGTAAAATCCTCGGGATTCCACTCTATATCGCCCTCAATAAGCACGTATTGGAAGCCAAATATCGCAAATTTCGTCTTGTATTCGTTAAGTCCATCCTTTGCGGTATAGGTTATTTCCTGTAGTGGTGTTTGGCGATTTTTGGTGGCACATTGAATATTCTTTTGCGTAAATTCACCGTTCTCGTCAAACATCTCGCCAAAGCGCATTTTGATGGCTTGACCTGTCTTTGCATCAAGAGAGAATTTTACATATCCTGCGATATTCTGACCGAAATCAAGCACCCTCTTGCCACTTGGAGTAGTGATCACGGTAGGCTTGAATGTCTCTTTTTCTCTGATTGGAACATTATTGGAAGCCACGGGGGTAACTTTGTGACTTGTAACCTCGGCTTTGCCAAAATAAGTAGGAGCAAGACGAGCATCAACTATCTCACCGTCTTGATTATCTGCGAAGCGGATGGAACCGTCGTTTGACCAAGACCACGAGCCATCGGTGACAATCACTTGACGGGTACCGTCATTCTTTTCAATTTCTAGTTGAACAAGGAGCTTTGTGCGAGTGCCGTACTGATTTTTCAATCCCCAGGCACCGCAAGAGCCACGGTACCAGCCGTCGGCAAGGGCTGCTGTAAGAACGTTTTTTCCGTTTTTCAAAAGCTCAGTTGCGTCGTATGTTTGATACTGAACCCTTTTTCGATAATCGGTATGCCCGGGAGCAAGGACATAATCGCCTACGCGCTCACCGTTCAACACAAGCTCGTAAATGCCACACGCAGTTGCATAAATGCGAGCTTTTTTAATATCTGTTGTGTCAAATTCTTTTTTGAAACAATCAACAGGATATCTTATAAACGGATTGACAGTATAGTTCCCCGAAATCCATTTTGCCTGCCAATCGGATTTGTCGAGCAAGCCCATTTCAAAGAACGATTCGACAGACTCCCCTGTGGTGTCGGTTTCATCCCAAAGTGTAATACTTAACTCAATTCTATCACGAGAATTTAACTTTTGGGGATAAATGGCTCGCATTGAAGCACTCTCTACCCTACCGCTATCCCAAGCAAGCGTTCCGTTTGAATTTGCAATTATGCGATATGCAGTTTGCTTAATACCGCCCTCACAATTCCAAGTGATCAGCGGCTGCTGAAAATCAACTCCTATGGGATTGGTTAAAAATTCGGTTTTGATTCTTATCGCTTTCATTGCTTCGCACCCAGCTCTGCTTGAATTGCATTGTAATACTTTTCACCCTCTTCTTTTTCCTTTTCCCAAGCGGCACTTTCCTTTTCGGTAAGAGGCACGAGTTCTTCAGTTGCTTCGATACCCTGACGCGCCTTAATAATAGCCTGCTTTCTGCCTACGGTTTTTTCAACCGAGAAGAAGATCAGGAGAACGGCAAGAATGATGCCCGTAAAGGTTTCAAGTCCAACGAATGCAAAAGTGATAAAGCTCTTTGCCGCCTCGGGCTGAACTGTAAGAATATTGCCCATCTCATCAAAGGTAGGAGCGAGATAGCCGGAGTTACTGAGCAGTCCGTTGAAGATGCCGGTAACGATACCTATCATAGCGCAAGCGATGACGTTATATACAGACATAGCAATTCCATCGCAACGAATACCGCTCTTCCACTCGAGATGGTCAAGTGTATCCGCAAAGAGTGCCATAAATACGTATGCACAAGGCAGACCGCCGATGTTCTTGATAAACTGACCCACGAGAACAATCACCATATTGTTAGGCACAAGCCAACAAATAAGACTGCCGATAGCGTAAAGCACGAAGCCCCACATCGTCACGTTTCTCTTGCCGAACTTTTTGGCAAGAGGCCATACTGCAAACAGACCGATGCCCATAGGGATGCCACCAATAACAGAAACAAGCATTTGCGTAATGCCATCGTTATACGTGCCAAGCACCCAGTTACAATAGTAAACAAGGCCGAGGTTTTTAAGACTGGAGCCGAAGGTATAGATAAAGAAATAGACAAACACGATAAGCGTATATTTATCGGTGAAAACTATTTTGAGTTGCGTAAGAAAGGGGACTTTCTTCTCCTCAACACCGACGCTTTCTTCGGTTACTCTCTCCTTTGTGAAATAGTATTCAAGAAGAATGAGAGGCAGCGTAATGATAGAAAGAAGCGACATAACAAATATCCACTTTGCCTTATCAACGCCAAGCATAGGCATAATTACCATCGGGAAGATAAGTGCAACGAGAATACCGCTCATCATGATGGTAGCAATTTGATTGAATACCGAAAGACTACCACGCTCGGTGGTGTTTCTCGTAGAAAGCGGAACCATCAAGTTATGGCTCATATTGAAGATGGTATATGCGAAAGAATAGAAAAGGTTATAGGAGATCATTACCCATATTGCCTGAACAGTCTCGCTCGCCTGCGGTACGGTAAAGAGCAAAATACCGGTGATGGCAACGAGAGGTGCAGACAAAAGAAGCCAAGGTCTTGCTTTGCCGTGCTTTGTCTTGGTTCTGTCAATCATGTAACCCATAATGACGTTGGTTATAGCGTCAATAATCTTTGAGACAATCGGGAAAACAGTAAGGAAAATGCCTCCCCAGATATGTGTGAGGTTAAGCACGTCGGTGTAGTAAACGTTGAGATAGGTGGCAAGAACTGCGTTGAGAAGCAAAGCGCCTGCAGGACCGATGAGATAGCCGAGCCATTTTTCGCTCGCGCTCACCTTTTCGGATTTTACTCTTGATTGAAAAATCTTTTTATCAAGTAACTTGGTTGTCATTTTGTACTCTCCTTGTTTTTAGAATTGTCTTTGGGAAGTGCAGGGGCTTGAACGCCCACCAGAAAGCTCTTTAAGCTTTTTAGAATGTTTCCGTTTGCCATATGAACAAAGCCATTTGCAAAGTTATACGGGCAACTCGCGCCCGCAGACATCGACATTGTAATAATAGAGTTGGAATCTAATATTCTGTGAAGGAAAATCGCGCCTTT
This sequence comes from Clostridia bacterium, assembly GCA_017632155.1. Next base: position 3,856 of record JAGBRZ010000036.1, on the reverse strand, counting down.
GATTTTGTTATCTCTCTCAGGACCTGCCTTCATCATTTTCGCTTTGAGCATATCAATTCTTGCCACCATCAGCACGCAGTTGTATAAAATCCATCCCATAGGCGTGGATTTCATATCACTAAAACGGCTTTCAAGGTGAATCGGCTTTTTGGAAGAAATTTCGGGAATCTTTATCCCCGACATTTCCTCAAAAATACGATCGGTCATGCGATTCAAATCTGCGTTTTGGTAAATTTCAAAAACAGTATTGGAATACGGCGCCTTTGCAACCTCTCCCCTAATATGGACAGACTGCGAAAGCTTTACCGTTTGACAATCGGAGCAAATCTCAAAACGGTATTCGCCATCCTCTAAAACATAGCGGTCTTCGATGGTATTCCAGTAACGCAAATCATCCTTTGTTACGGCAATCTCTACACGTTTGGTCTTCCCTGCCTCAAGAGAAACCTTGTAAAATCCTTTGAGTTCTCGAACGGGGCGGAAAATGTCTTTCGCGGGCGCGCTCACATAAAGTTGAACAACCTCTGCTCCGTCGCAATTTCCTACGTTGCTAACATCGCAGGAGACTTTGAAACCGTCTTCTGTTTCGGTTATCGTCATGTTTTGATAATCGAACGATGTATAAGATAAGCCATACCCAAAAGGATATCTAACCTTTTTGTCCGCTGTTAAATAATAGCGGTAGCCAACAAAAACGCTTTCTTTATAAATCTCGTTTTGTGTTTTGCCAAAAGCATCACCAAACGGCACGTCAGCATATTCCATGGGCCAAGTTTCTGCAAGTTTGCCCGAGGGGCAAGCCTTGCCGAATAAGAGCGCATAGGTTGCCTCTCCTCCATTCTGCCCCGGCAGATACATATTGAGAATCGCATCCACCCTGTCGGAGAAAGGCAACTCAACAGGAGAGCCACCAAAGAGAATGACGGTGACACGCTTTCCTGCTTCAAGGAGAGCATTTATGAGAGATAACTGATTTTCGGGCAGACGCATATTTTCTCTGTCTGCTCCCTCACTCTCAACAAAGTCTGTAAGTCCCGCAAACACGAGCACCTTTTGGTGCTTTTTCGATTTTTGCAAAACCTCCTCAATCAACTTCGCATCAGAACGAATTGCGTTTTCGCGATACCCTTTCACGTATTCATACTTAATACCGTGTGCGTCAAATGCCGTTTGGGGAGTGGAAAGATATGTAGGGTTAATCATCGAACTACCTGAGCCCTGATAACGCATTTTTTCAAACAGTTCACCGCAAACAAAGAGCGCTTCGTCGTCATTAAGCGGCAACGCACCGTCGTTTTTTAGAAGCACTGCACTGTCGATGGCAATCTCTTTTGCAAGTGCGTGATGTGTTTCAAAATCAGCTTTTTCTTGTTTGCTGTTCTCGTGTTTATCAACAAGCACAAGAACGTTGCGAACCGCTTCGTCAAGTACCGCCTCATCAAGCGTACCGCTCTCGAGTCCATCCATAATCCACTTTCGGCAAATTGCGGTATCGCCCGGCATTTCAAGGTCGAGCCCTGCACCAAGCATCTTCAGTCTATCGTGCGTAGCACCCCAGTCGGTCATAACAATGCCGCCAAAGCCCCATTCTCGGCGGAGAACATCCGTCAAGAGCCATTTGTTTTCGCTACAATATGTGCCATTGATCTTGTTGTAGGCACACATCACAGTTTCGGGATTGGCATTCTTCACAATCATTTCAAAAGGTTTCAGATAGATTTCCCGAATGGTGCGCATATCGGCAATGCTATCACCCATAAAGCGATAATTTTCACTGTTGTTCAGCGCAAAGTGTTTAACAGAAACGCCAACGCCCTCGCTTTGAATTCCCAAAGCTTCGGCAGTGCCCATCCTTCCTGCAAGATGCGGATCTTCGGAAAAATACTCAAAGCATCTGCCCCCCAAAGGATTGCGCTTGATGTTGACGGCAGGGCCAAGCACCACATCTACACCATAATGGCGAGCTTCACGTCCAATAGCCTTACCCATTTTGTATATGTTTTCGGGGTTCCAGCTCGCGGCAGTAGCCGCCGCTGTGGGAAAACAAGTGGCAGGCTCGCTACCCGTAACACCGTTATCCCCCGCATTATTCTGCACTCGCAGACCGTGAGGGCCATCACTCATGCGCACGCGTGGAATATCCAAACGCGGCACGGGATTTGTGTGCATAAAATCACACCCTGCCACAAGCGCGGCCTTCTCCTCGCGCGTCAATGCCTTTATCACAGCTTCAATGTTCATAAAAACTCCTCATTGCCTAATTCTTCAATGTATATTATATCACAAATTTCCGTTCTATTCTTGTATTATTGTCTTATTTATGATATAATTGTATTATATTGGATTGAGGTGATAACATGAAACAAATAGATTTGAAATATCTTTGCGGCGTTATCGGAAATCTTGCAGGCATTCCCGTACGCATATATCACGGGCAAACGCTGACCTATTTTTATTCGATGGTGGAATTCCCTGCCGACCCGATAGACCCCTACGTTGATAAAATTTTTGAAATAACCGATCACATCGGCTATTTTACAACCCCCTATTTCAATTATTACGGCATCGTCCGCACAAAAGAAGAAACAATCGTAATCGGTCCCTCGCGGCAAACGCCAATGAATGAGCATGATATGCGAATGTTGGCTTTTTCCTGTAACGTAGACTCCACACACATCGATACGTTTTTATCGGCGATGAAATCACTTGTTCAAATGCCGCTGGGCAGTATTGTGCAAATTCTTTGCACGCTCAATTACGTACTCAACGGTGAAAAACGCTCTCTGGAAGACATCACTATTTATGACTTTGAGCAGACCAATCTCGAAACACTGATTGAAAACGAACGATTTGATAAAAGCTACGAGATGCCAGCCGAGTACACACCGAAAGAAATTCACAATACATTGGCACTCGAACAAACACTCATGCAGATGATTACGAAAGGAGACGTAGGTGCGCTTTACGAATGGTTCTCCCACGCACCGAGTGTGCGCGGCGGTGTGATCGCAAATGATGCACTCCGTCAACTCAAAAACACCTTTATCGTTACAGCAACGCTTGCATCGCGTGCCGCTATGAAAGGCGGTATGGATGCCGAGGATGCTCTGTCGCTCTCGGACGAATATATCCGTAAATGCGAGTTGCTTTCAACAGTGGAACAAATTGTCAATTTACAATATCATATGGTGCTTGACTACACACGCCGTGTGGAACGTGTGGTCCTTGGGAAAAACCCATCAAAGTTGTTAATGCAGGTAACTAATTATGTTCAGCATAATCTTTCAAAACCGATGGACGTAGATGGACTTGCCAAATCACTGTTTATCAGCAGAACTCATCTCGCGGCAAAATTCAAAGAAGAAACCGGAATGACACTCACGGATTTCATTCTGCGAGAAAAAACAGAGGAGGCCAAACGCCTCCTACGATATAGTGACAAGCCCCTATCCCTTATCGCGGACTATCTCGGCTTTTCCTCGCAAAGCCACTTCACCAAAATCTTCAAAAAATACAGCGGATAAACCCCGGGGCAATATCGAAAAGCGAACCACGAAATTTCCACAAAAGAGTAAAAATAAACACCAAACTATTCTAAATTAGAAACCAATTTGGAAACCAGTTTGGAAACCAGTAAGACAAAAATGTTGGTGGATGGAATAAAAACAAAGTTGTAACACCCACACAGAAAGAAGAGTTCTTTCCCATTCAAAGTGCACAAAAAAAGGAACTAACCATAAAGATTAGTTCCTTTTTTTGGAGGCGCCACCCGGAATCGGACCGGGGATAGAGGTGTTGCAGACCTTTGCCTTACCGCTTGGCCATGGCGCCGTTCAGCTCGGAACGGGAAGCTTTT
>JAGBRZ010000006.1 GCA_017632155.1 Clostridia bacterium | reverse complement strand
GTGAAGTAGTTTCTCGTATGCTTAAATATTTCGCCTCCGAGGGTATCATCTCATCCTCTCGAAGCGAGGGTAACAAAATTCTCGATAAACGCCGCCTGCGCTCCTTAGTTTAACAGTGCCAGGATCTGATCCTTCGGTCTTGCGCCGGAAGATTTGTTTATGACCTCGCCGTTCTTCATTACAACGAGCGTGGGGATGCTGAACACGCCGAATCTTTCGGCAAGCTCGGGCTCATCGTCAACGTTGATCTTTGCAACGACAACGTCATCCCTCTCGCCTGCGATCTCTTCGACGATCGGAAGTACCATACGGCAAGGGCCGCACCAATCCGCATAGAAATCGAGGAGGACGGGCTTTTCGCTCTTGATCGCGGAATCAAAATTATCTTTGTTCAGTTTAAGTGCATTCATTTTTATATCTCCTTTTGAGGTGTTCTTGTTTTTACACCCATATTATACACCTTTTTCGCGGATAATTCCGTGATTTGGTCACAAAAAGGAGTAGCATTTATATTTTTCATCCGTTTTACAGTAATACTTTCCCTTCACCAAGTCAATGCAAGAGGTATACACCGTTTTCGTTTCCTTTTTCGAGCCTTTACCGAGCTCGACGAAAACGCCTTTCATCATATCAAAAAACTGCTCTGTGCACTCCGGCGCGGGGCGTTTTTTTGCCTCTGCGGCGAGGATGAAACGCGACTCGGATGAAAGATCGGTCGCCATCCTTCCTTTTTCTATATTATTCAAGTGCTCGGGGAAAGTCGGAGCGTTAGTAAGCACTCCTATCGGATTTGAGTAGACTTTTCCGCCATCGGCTGTCTGCTCAAAAACTATACTCTCCCGCGGGTCCGCAAAGATCCAATGAAGCGGCGTCGGTGGAAGGTCGGGCGCGAAGGCGGTGGGCGTTATATTCACATCCGAAAGCAAATTTGCCGCCTCGCGTGCATTTTTGCATCTTTGGAGCACAAATGCGATCAGATCATAAGACGGAATATTAAACTTTTTATCCGACTCCGATCGGTACACCGCAAGGCCCGGGAAATTCAGTGCCGCGCCGCCAAGCCCATATCTGTTCGCCGCGTCAAACCAAAGCGGCACGCCGTCAACCCACCTTGCCATTCCGATAATATTTTTATGGATTACCACCTCCCCGCCCCAATCGCACTCAACGTCGAGCGTCCGCCCGAAAAATCCACTTTCACTTATTGCCGTACACATTTTTCCTCCTAATAATATATATAGCAAAATCATTATCCCATTTTTATTGATATTTATACGCTTTTTGGCCAAAAAATCCTTCATTTTGAAAATTTAATTGGACAAAATCGAGAAAAAACATTATGTTAACAAATTCGACTTGATTTATATACAGGAAATGTAATATAATATGTGCGACTGCGATAAGACTCGACGGTCTGCGGGCACCACGCATCATACATACTCATCGGTTATCATTCGCAAACCAATGTGTCACGCCGACGGTTGGATCTGTCACAAACCAAAATATTTTTCTTAAGGAGAAAAACAAAAATGAAGAAGATTCTCGCAATCGCACTCTGCCTTTGCATGGTACTCTGCGCAGTAGCATGTGGCGGCACCAAAGAAGCTGACTACAAGCTCGGACTTGGCGTAGTAGTTAGCACCGCTTCCTCCAAGGAAGGCAACGCACAGGTAGACGCTACCATCGCTACCGTTGTTACCGACGCTGAGGGCAAGATCGTTCTCTGCCGTATCGACGGTGCACAGAACAAGATGGCTATCACCTACGGTGCAGTTGACACCGCACAGACCTTCGAGACCAAGATGGAGCTCGGCTCCAGAT
>JAGBRZ010000035.1 GCA_017632155.1 Clostridia bacterium | reverse complement strand
GTATGTAAAGGTAAAGGCAACAAAAGAAAATATTGCGGTAGTCCCGAGTGTAATAAACGCCGTGTGGCTCAAAATGTTCAGAATCATCGTAAAAAGAAGAAAATCGCCGCACTACAGACAAAGGGCGTGGAAACCGAATAAAGAAAACAGGCACCGAACGAGAATCCCTCTCGTGCGGTGCCTATTTTTTGATTTCTTTTAGCATTTTGTGAAAGCATTAAGCTCTACCTGAACAAGATAAGATTTTTCCCCACAGCCTGCATTACGTTTATTAAGCAAAACGAGAATGGAAACACCCCCAATGGGGTATTTTTTGTTGGCATAGACTATGGTTCAAGAACCCCATCGGCGGCTTATTTGCTTTAAGAAGTTGCATCGTTTTATTGCAATATTGACTTGAACTATTGCAAAATCGAAGCAAATATGATATAATTGAACGTAATTAAGGTTCAGTGGTTGCGAGGTATATATGAGTATCAGTTATAAAAAATTATGGGTTCTCCTCATTGAAAAGGACATTACACGGGCGCAGATGCGCAGAGATTTGAAAATTGCTACAGCAACGATGAGCAAGTTGAGCAAAGGCGAGGAGGTTGCTTTGTCGGTGCTTCTTCGTATATGTGAATATTTGGACTCTGACATTGGTGACATCTGCTCCGTTATCAAGCAGAAAAAGGAGGACACCGTATGATACGAATTGCTATATGCGATGACGAAAAGAAGATACTCGACGAGGTGTCGGGATATATCAAAAATTATGCAGAAAAGAAAAGCAAAGAAATCGAGGTTTTTCGTTTTGATTCTGCCGCTTTGCTGATCGGCGCCCTTGAAGACGGCAAGTCCTTTGATATTTTCGTTCTCGACGTGTATATCGGAGACGAACGGGGAACGGTGCTTGCCCGCGATATTCGCAAATTGGGCATTGAAAGCCCTATCATTTTTGCAACGACCTCGGTTGAGCACGCGCCCGAGAGCTATGAAACGGGAACGCTTCGCTACCTTATAAAACCGATAAATCTCGCAAAGTTTTATGAGGCTATGGATGCAGCGCTTGCGAGTGTTGAGAAAATCAGTCAGCGCCTTATTAAGATGAAGACCGAAAACGGCTTAGAGAGCATCAATGTAAGTCATATTATTTGTTCCGAGGTGCACGATCACTATCAATACGTCACAATGTATAATGGCACACAGATCAAGATAAGAATGACCGTCACGGAGCTGTTTACGATGCTAAGCGGATACGGCGGATTTATCCGTATCGGTAGCGCTTATATTATCAATCTGAGGCACGTTAAGAACGTATCTCGGACAGAGGTGTGCCTATATAACGATGTAATGATTCAAATTCCCAGAGGAAAGCATGAACAAATCAAGAATGCTTTTTGGAATTTCCAGTACGAAGGACAGGAGTAAAGTACGTATGCAAGGAACAATTATAGAATTTCTACTTTTGCTTATAGCACACTCTGCTGCCGGAATCTATTCCTCTCCCCTTAAATACAGCAAAAGGATCACTTATATCATTTGGGGCACTTGGGTTGTCATTCAAACAGGACTTCTGCTACTCACGGAATACGTGCTGACAAATTGGACGTTTCAGTTCTTATCCGGATTTCTCCTTCCGCTTGTCGGTCAGTACGCGATATTCATTATAACCACAAAAGGAAAGCTTACACAAAGAATTTTTACCATATTGACCTATTCGATCTTCTTCTGCATAGTCATGTCTATGTTCACCGTCATTCGCGGAACGTTCCAGGGCTTGCATTGGTCGTTGACCGCGCTCATTCAAGCGGTTTTGCTTGCCGTTATCGTTTTCTATTTCCTTCGTTACGTTTGCCCATTGTGTCGCTCGGCATCAAAGAACATAACTAAAGGTTGGATACAGCTCATTTTTGCAAATATCGTTTTTATC
>JAGBRZ010000034.1 GCA_017632155.1 Clostridia bacterium | reverse complement strand
ATATATGTGCATGCCAAGGAAGCCTTTTTATTATCAAGCCTGTTCCACTTTAACTTGCATCCACAATCCGTTTCGATTTGGTCTTTATTTGCGTAGAATTTATCAAACAGCTCTTTATTATCAGTAACCCAAACGCCAACACGTATCTTGTGTTCTTTATTAACGAGATCTATGGAAATCTGACACTCAGAAGATCCCATAGCAATAGAGTACCAATGATCGGTTGTCGGCTTTCTTTTATTAAACGGCTTCCCACGTTCTTCAAGCACTTCATTCAGTTGTGTCCAAAATTCAAGCCTACTTCTCTCACTATCACTCAACTCAGAGCTTTGAGAAATCGCCTTGATACTCTTGACGAAGTCATTTGGCTGCTCAATAATTTTAAATTGAGGTGCAGGTTCTGAATCCCCGATTTTATATGCATGAACCTCAATTAAGAAGAATGATAAATCATCATCAGTATGCTTGTTCAGCCACTCAATCGCACTTGCATGTTCTTGACGCGCCGAGGCTACAATCCATACCACTACGGATGCATCCAATCCTGATGCATATGTAATTATTTTTCCAAGATGATCGTGATCGGTTGGTTCAAGCTGATTTTCAATCAAAACTACCTTGCCGGTTATTTCATCTTTGCAGAGAATATCACAACGATATTTTCCTACGAATTTCTCTGTTTCAACATCAGTCAGAGAAAGGCTCAACGTATCACCCAGCTCCTGTATATTCTCCTCGCTGGCGAGCCACTTAGAAAAATCATATTGTTCGTGTTGCCAAACTTTCTTAATATCTATTTCCTGTAATTTTCCTAATTTCATATGCCTCTCCCCTCAATCATAATTTTCTATTATCTTTTTTAGGATTTCCTCATCCGCCGGACAGAACTCATAGTTTACTATCTCGCTCGGCGTGATCCATTGAATATCATTGTGTTCCAACTTCTGCGGTTCACCCTCGGCAATGGTGGCATTGAACAGCGTCAGATGCACCATCAAGTCGGGATATTCATGGACAACATCCATAAATACATTGCCAACAGAAAGCGTCACCGCAAGCTCTTCTCTGCACTCGCGGATAAGAGCTTGTTCTTTTGTTTCTCCCAGTTCAACTTTACCACCAACGAACTCCCAAAGGAGACCTCGCGCCTTGTGTGCTGGACGTTGGCAGATCATGAATTTATCGCCCTGCCAGATAAGGGCGGCTACTACTTCAGTCATATTAACTCCTTATTTGGTTAAACCAAAATCATACTGCAAATAATCCGGCAACTCGCTCTCCATTACAATATCATAAAGATATGTAACAACATCTTTGCCTTTAGCTCTATCAAACTTAACCTGTTTGCGAGGATTGGTCATCTTTCCCTTTCCTACGTAGATAAATGGCAAGACAATACCGTTTTCGTCAGATACCTTACGGATGAACAGGTAGGCATGTTCGCTGTTCTGCTGCTTCTCAACATCGGCTGCAGAAACGTTCGCCATACTCTCCCATTGGAACAGCGCCGGCTCGAGGAATTTATCGTTGTAATTAAGCCTATCTTCCTCTGCCAAGTCCTTTTTGAGAGATGCAAAAATAACTACTTCTCTGCCATAGTAATATGTGCCAACCTGATTGTGCTGAGGGTTCTTCAAGAACTTCATCTGTACCTGATCCATGCGGTAGCTCTGCCACAGCTTGAAATCGGTTTCATCGCCGAAGTCTATAAAGTAACGAGTCAAGCCATAGGACAACAAATCAAGAATATGCTCCTTGAAGTCCTCGTCCATCTCAACGGTGAGTTTAAGCTTGTCCGCCTCCTTGCGTGCATAGCCGTTTTCGTAGATATAGTGGAGTGCATGCGCGGTTTCTTCTTTGCGACAACCATCAATATTCTGATTTAAGAATTCCTCTATGTCAGAAAGATTGTTAATTCCTCTGAGCAAGCAATCAAAAATCAAATATTCGTGTTTTCTAACAAGCGGAAGCTGTGCAGACAGGTAATTTGCAAACAATACTTGTCTTTCCGAGAAAGTCGGCAGGTTTTCCTCCTCAATTCCGTGAAGGAAATTGTAATAAGAAATATTCTTCTTGCCACCAATTTTAATGCTCATGAATCTGAGAAGATCGGGAGCACAATCGTTGTTCAAGAAGTCCATATGCTTCGGATAAAACTCCGAATTGATATATTTTTTGAAGTTGAAATAGTCCTGCTTCATATAGGACAGGCTATTAAAATTTTCGTTTTCTATGTAGTTAATGATCTCCTCTTTACTGAGGTCATCAACATTGATTTCTACGCCATATTCACGAAGTCCAAGTGCCTCGAAATCATCGCGAACAAGCTGTTGCATCAGCTTCTTTTCAAGGATCAAATTTCTCGAAAGGCTTCCGAGCGCGAATGCGATTTGAACACTTCTCTTGTAGCTGTTACCGATGAAATCAAGAACAGTTACATAGGGCTTATTATCGTATTTACGCAGACCACGACCGAGCTGCTGAATGAAGATAGTCGAGGATTCTGTCGGGCGGAGGAACAACACCATATTTACGCCGGGGATATCCACACCTTCGTTCAGAATATCAACCGTGAACAGAATTTCAAGCTCTGCTTCGTCGCTCTGAAGGTCGTTATATGCACGGATACGCTCACCAATATCGTTTCTGCCGGTCAGGTAAGCGGTCTTATAGCGCTCACCCATGGCTTCGCACATCATTCTTGCGTGCGTAACGTTACGACAGAAAGCAAGAGCTTTGAGCTTGCCCTGACCTCTGTGGGATTCAATCTGTGCTGAGATGAATTCGATATGCTCGTCGTTTGCAAGCTGTGCAATCATCTTGCGTTCTTCACTCTTGGAAAGACCGTAATCGACGAGCTGATCTCGAATGCCATAATACTTAAACGGCACAACAAGCTCGTTAATGATTGCATCACGCAAACGGAGCTCATATGGTACGTTCTGATCAAACAGATCGAACACATCCTTATTATCCATACGCTCAGGCGTAGCTGTCAATCCAAGTAAAAACTCGGGTTCAAAATAGCCAATAATTCTCTTATAGGTTTCGGCTGTTGCGTGGTGACATTCGTCGATGATGATATAGTCAAACTCGTTCTTTGCAAACAGCTCGAGAGACTTGCACATCGTGATGTTAGTTGCGAACACGAAATCCGCATCCATCTCCTTGTGCTCGCCGCTGAAAATACCGTAGGTTACGCTATTACCGAACACATCGGAAAAGGTTTCAAGGGACTTCTTCAAAATCGATCCTTCGTGAACAATGTAAAGGAGTCGCTTCGGATTGAAATTGAGTGCATCAAACGCTGCAAGATAGGTCTTACCGCTTCCAGCGGCCGCCACAACGAGCGCACGGCTTGTACCTACTGCTCTGTAGCGGTTCAGCTCTTTCAGCGCCTTACGCTGCATGAAATTGGGCTTGATGTTGCTTGCGGTAAGGTCGTAGTCCATATCCCAACGCTCGATGGCAAAGTTGAGCTTATTGGAATACAGATTGATGATTTCGCTATTCAGAAGATGCGTTGCCGCCCATTTATCATCGAACTCTGCATACGCCTGACTATACACTTCCGGCTCTCTTTCCTGAACAACTACATCCCACTCAATATTCTTGAGTAGAGCATAACGAGTAATATTGGACGAACCGATAATTACCTCATAGCAATCGTCGAACTCGAAAAGATATCCCTTGGAGTGATAACCAAGGGTGGAATAGTGGTTATCATGGAAGCACTCATAGTCGAGATGACACTCAAAATTGCTGTGTTTGCACTGAAGCGCAAAGAAGCTCTTTATCGACTCAATGTCGGTAAAGTTCTGATATGTAGAGGTAATAATACGCCCCTGCGCACCACGCTCAACTGCTGCTTCAATATCTTTTATCAGCAGAATAAGACCAGCCTTTTTGATGAAGCTGACCGAAAACGCAAACGACTTGCACCTGCGCAGGTTGTCTTTTATTTTATCGAGGAATGTTACCTCGGTATAGTTGGTTAAGAATTGGTTCATACGCGTTCCTTTTCTGGTTATCCGTTTTTGTTACATAAGCGCAAAATGTGCTCAAAGAATTGTATATGATTCCAGTTTCTGAAGTCTGATCAATGTTGCCTCAAGCAAAAGAGACAGTTCATCTTTCTTATCATACATTTCGATCAGCATCGCAAGTGGATGTGAGCCTTTTATATGCTCTTTTCTTAATGCATGCAACAGATATCCCGCAGTAACCGCAGTATTTCCACACATAAAAGCATATAAGCGATCTATGTCTGCAAACTCAGGATGCCATTCATTTTCACGCTCAATATGGTGCTTCAGTTCTTCAGGAATATTCTTTCTTTCTTTTTCAAGCCGTTCAACAAGACGACGTTTTTCACCCCTTGTACATTCCAATTCTTCCTGTACTGCTTTCAATCGCTCTTGCAATGCCTGTATTTCAAACGACGACATTCTTGTCTTTCCATCGTTTGGAACTGCCTCCATAGCATCAAAAACTTCATTTAGAGAGATTTTATACTTATCTTCGGATGTGAAATCTGCATATTTCTTATCGATAAGAAAGCTGGGAATTTTTACCTTTTCAAGAAGTATAGGTAACACCTTAACTTTCTTACCCGAAATCTCCTGAGTAAGCGCTATTCTAACCTCTCTTTTTACCCACTCAGACTCAATCGAGTTTTGGGAAATAACGACACCCAAAAAATCAGTATTATCGATTCCTTCTTCAATTTTATCTATCAAAGAATCACCGACTTTAATCTCGGCTTCATCTACCCATGCATAGTGTCCTCTACGGCGAAGATCATTAGCGAGTTTTCTAACAAAAGGTTTATCCACAGAATTGTGACTTAAAAAAATACTGCTCATTTACAACTCGTCCTCACTATCTTATTTATCATCAACAGATATAATTTCAACAATATCATCCAATGTACAATCAAGCGCCGTGCAGATTTTCACAAGCACATCACTCGATACAGTAGCTCCATCTTTTTTCATCTTCGCGAGTGTTGCCGGGCTGATTCCAGCCTTTGCGGCGAGCTCTTTGCTCTTCATTTCGCGGTCGATGAGCAGTTTAAAAAGTTTCTTATAGCTTGCAGCCATGTTCCACCTCATAAAAAGTATTTTTATACAAATACATTATACTCCTTTTTCCGACAAATTGCAACAGGATTTTCGAAACAATTCAACGATCTTGTAATTATTTCAATAGAATTAGTGCCATCTCCACGATTACAGATGCTGGCACTAACTTATCAGTTCCTATGGATATGATCATGCCGAACATTCCCTTTTCTTTGATTACTGCGTATCAAATATTGGCTATTGACGGCGTAGGGAGAGGGATTGGGGTATAGTTGCAATCATCTCCATCATGTATGTACCAATGCATCTGCATACACATGTTGGATATGATTGCTCCTGGCTTTTTCTTTGTCTATTGCGGTGCAAATTTTAATCCCAAACACTCTTGACAAACGGCTGAAGAAGAGGTACAATACAACGACCTCAATGAGCTGAAGCTGCGAGAGCGACCACATCGATTGACCACAAATTTTTATAAAAAACGATCCGCTCCCTATGAGGCCTAAGCCATCGATTTGGGAGCGGATTTTTACGACCACATACACGACCATAGACACGACTGGAGCACCTGGAGACAAGATGCCACGAGAGCGCGAAAGGTCATTTTTGCCGTAGCGGAAATGTCTGAAAAAAGATAAAATGACCAGAAAAATGTTCAAGTCGCCCTTGGGGTGGTAGAGGCCGCAAGTTCAAGTCTTGTCACTCAGACCAAATAAGCTCGATTTTTGTGAGTTTCACTAAAAGTCGGGCTTATTTTTTTGCTTTTATGCATCAATTTGCACAACATTTTAGCCGGCTAAAAATGTCTCAAAATGACTTCTACAAATCTTCTACAAATTTATTTCTATTTGTATCACTAAAACTTCAACGAATTTTGAGCTGAACGCCACCGAGATAAAAATCGGTGGCGTTTTTTATTTTCCCTCCCCTTACGACACTTACGCAGTTTTTTGCGAGGTGTTACGCAATTTGCTACGCAGATTGTGTAATGCCCTGCTTTTTGTTATACTCATATATTCTTTAGTTACATTCAGCCAGCCACTTTTTCATCTGCTCAACGATGGACTGATAATATCCGCTATCTTTACTCGCAATGTGCAATTTTATACAACGTTTTTTTACATACAATATATCCTCATTTTTTCCGTTTGCTATAGCATCGAAGTAATTATGATGGTCGCCAATCAATGAATTACAATCAAAGTTGAATTCGTTTTTTATGGCATTTTTTGTTTTCTCATCATTGAACATACTAATTTCTGGTGGCGTTTCTTCAGGAAATGCCAAAACATAGTGTTCTACATCTCCGCGTCGCGTTTCATCAACGACTCCAAAGATTTTTATTCCACACGCTTGGGATTGACGAACATATTTTTTTAGTTCTTCGAAGCCCAAATTCATTGCAAAAAATTCGCAATTTTTAAATACCTCGGGACAAAAAGCACGAAGAATTTCTTTTATATTTTAAGTTTACAATCGTGCGGTGGAATTTCGTTTTGAAGCTTATATGTGAGATATCCAGGCGTGTTTTCAACCAAAATTAAACGTGTTTTAGAAAAGCAAAAAAACTTGAAAACATAGTGTTTTCAAGTTTTTTCGCT
>JAGBRZ010000033.1 GCA_017632155.1 Clostridia bacterium | reverse complement strand
GTTATTAGAAGATTCTAAAGATACTTTTTTTCAAAAAAGTTTCTTACGTCGCGCGCCGCAGAGCGCGAAATTCTTCCCCTCGCTTCAAACGGGCGGCGCCCCGCCGACCGTTTGGAAGGAGTAAAACCTCCCCTCGGGGGAGGTTTTCGCTCCTTCACTCTTTTTACATTTTATATTATAGCATATTTTATATCATTTGTCGATTATATTATAAATATTATAAACTAAAAAGATCTCCCTCGAGGGGAGATCTTTTTAGTTCCGAACCGCCTGCGGGGCGCAGTCGGTTCGAAGCACAAGGGGGTATTTCGCCGTCTGCGGACGGCGACAAGGGCTGTGCGCCCTTGACGGCACCACTTTTTGAAAAAAGTGGACGAAAACTTTCAGTCTTTTTTAGTTGAGTGCGCCGATTACGATCTCATCGATGGCTTCGCGGAGCTTCATCATATCGCTCGAGCGGTCGATGCAGCGGGAGAATACGATGTTTGCATCGGTCATTTCCTTGACGATAGGCTCGATGGTTTCGAGAACCTTTTCGCGTCCGACAAGGGATTCGGCAAGGTAGAGTGCGCGCATATCGTCGAGTCCCTCGCGGAAGTGGAGGATTCTCATCGATTCAAGCGCGGTGCCGTCCTGCGCGGGGTAGACGGAGTATGTGTCGCCCGAGGGAACGAAATAGTTGCCCGTGGAGTCTACGTAGGGGTTGATCGCATCGTGCGAGCCCTGATTGAAATAGAAATTATAGCCCCACTGCAGGAATCCGCTGATCTTGTAGCGGTAGAACTGCACGCCGATATATCTCGTTCTCGCGCCGGGGCTGCCGAAAAAGCGGTTGCTGACGCTCTTATTCTGGCTACAGCAATAGTAGGTCCAAAGATCCTCGCGACCTTCCTCTGCGTAAGCCTCAAGGAAGGGCTCGATGTGGTTGTTGCAAGGAATCGGGTTTTTGATAATACCCTCGCGGTAGAATTCTACCTTCGAAAGCGCGTCCATAATAACGTAGCCTTCAAGCAGATCGACAACGGAATTCTTCGATTTCATATATTGCTCAAGATGGTCGCCGTTCGGCTCGTCGGAGATGTGGAAGAAGCATCTCTTATCGTCGCCGCGCGCCTTGAGGAATTCGAGGAGTTCTGTGATGAACTGACGGATGAAGGTTGTGTATTCCTCGCCCGTTGCATCGGTATCCCAGCCGAAAATGCGCTCGTAGCCGTTCGGTGTAGTTGCCATAACCTTGGGTGCGTGTGCCGCGCCCCACTGGGTGAAGAAGTGAGCAATCTCGAAATACTTGACTCCGAGGCGGTCCGCCATATCCATAAATCTTGTCAGGAGTGAGAAATCGAAGGTGTATTTGCCCTCCGCATCGCGCGCGACACCGACAAGCTGAACCGTCGGACGCTCACCGCCCACATATGTGTCAAGCGCGGGAGTGAAAACGGGAGTCAAAAGGGTGTTGTTGCCGCACTTGACGAAGGTCTTAATGAAGTTTTCAATGATCTCCCAATGGCGTTCCGAGAACACAGGGACGTTATAATAGGTCGCAAGGCAATCGTAGTGGAACCATTGCGTTACGGGGAAGTCGACCTCGGGGAGCGAGGCGGGAATGACGTTGAGCTTCAAGGTGAGGGGGAGAATATTCTCGCCGTCGATGACGTTTATAACGATTTCGTGCTTGCCGTCGGTGAGTGCAAATACGTCAAGATCGACCCAAACGGTGCGGGTCTGACCCATTACGCAGGGCACTCTGCCCTCCATCTGTAGCGGCTGAAGCAGATCGGGGTAAAGTCCGGGAGTAGTGCGGACGTATTCGGTATCGTATCGGGTGGGGTATGCGGGCATATAGGAGGGAATGAGCTCGACAGTTCGGAACTCTACTGCGCTTTTGTCGATGCCTTCAACCGAAAGTCCGACAAAACGGCGGTGTGGAGCATCGCAGAAGGACTCGGTCATCGCGATCTGGAAGGAAAATACCGATCCGCGGTATACGTTTGCCGAGCGCAGGGGCTCAAGGGTGTTCAGCTTTGTGTCAAGAAAAACCTTGTCAAGCGAGGAAATAAGAGTAGCTTTTAACATAGTCTTGCTCCTTTATTTAAGAATTTCAAGTAGTTCACAGGGTTTGTCGATGATCGTTTTTGCGCCCGCCGCCTCAAGCTGTTCTCGTGTGCGATAACCCCAGCTTACTGCGATGCATTCGGCTCCCGCGTTGTTTGCAACGTTGATATCGGGCTCGCTGTCGCCGATCATAACGGTATTTTCAGCGGTAAAGCCTAGTGAGGAGGCAATATCGAGGAAGGAAGTGGGATCGGGCTTGGTGGGAACGCCCTCGATCATACCTCGGATATCGGCAAAAGTGCCCTTTCCGAAGAGCTTTTCTACAATGTCAACGGTGTAGCGGTGCGGTTTGTTCGAAAGTGACGCGACAGCATATCCGCGTGTCTTCAATTCTGCAATTACCTCGATCAAGCCCGCATAAGGCTCATCTATGTCAAGATAATTGCGCGCGTAAGCTTCCTTGTATTTTGCAAGGAAGGGCATATATACGCTTTCGTCATCGTAGAATTCCGCGGGAACACAGCGGCGGCAGAGCATAAGCATACCGTTGCCGATCGCGCGGCAGATGTGCGCATCGTCGACGAGGGGATATGAGCATTCGGAGAGCACCGAGTTCATCGATTCGGTGAGAGTGGGAAGGGTATCGCCAAGCGTACCGTCAAGGTCGAATATGAGTAGCTTTTTCAATTTTTTGTTCCTTTTTATATAATAGTGAGTATGTCGATAGGCTTTTCGGCGAAAAGGGTCGCGCCCTTTTCAGCAAGCTTTTCGCGGGTGGAATAGCCCCAAAGTGCGCCGATGTAGTTGGCATTTGCAGATACTGCTGAGGTTGTATCCGCGGGTAGGTCGCCGATCATATATGTGTCGGCGTGAGCGATTCCGAGCATTTTGCAGATATAAGTGATGCCCGTGGGTTCGGGTTTGGGTGCGATCTCGGGCGTGCCGCCAAGGATGAAATCAAAATATCCCTCTCCAAAAGCTTTGTTAATGATGCGTTCGGTGAAGCGGTGCGGCTTGTTCGAGAAAACTGCGATCTTGTGACCGCGCGCTTTGAGCTCCGCAAGAGTCTCGCGTATGCCGTCGAAGAGACGGTCAGCTGCTTTCATATAGTAATTTTCGTAATTGCTCCAGAAATAGATGCCGAAATCGTCGGGGACTCGGTCGAGATACGCGACAGGCGCGTGTCCGCCGTCCTTTGTGGAACGATATCCGCTTTCATGTACGAGCTTGCGGATGTGATCCTCGGTTTCGGGAATGCCGCATTCGGTGAGCGCGTCGGCGAAGATGTAGTTGAGAAGCGGCTGGGTGTCGGCAAGAGTGCCGTCAAGGTCAAAAATGATCAGTTTTTTCATTTAAATATATCCAACAGGTCGCACGGCTTTTTGGCAAAAACGCTTGCGCCGAGTGCGAGGAATTTCTTCTTTTTGCCGTAGCCCCAATCGGCTATGACGTGGTTTATGCCTGCGTTTACCGAAACCTTGTAGTCAGCGGGGAGGTCGCCGATCATCCACGCGTTCTCTTTTTCAACACCGAGCTCGGCAAGCATATCGAGCAGAGAGGTCGGATCTGGCTTTTTCGGGCGAATTTCGTCCCAACCGTAAACATAATCAAAGGTATCTTTGCCGAAAGCTGTCGATATTATAGGCTGTACGAATCTGTTTTTCTTATTGGAGAGCACGCCGAGAAGATAGCCGCGGCGCTTAAGCTCGCAAATCGTTTCGGGAATTCCGTCAAAGACTCGGTCAACGCTCATCATATGGTATTTTTGGTAATTTTCCCAAAAATCAACAGCGTATTTGTTGCGATCGACCAGGGGGAGAAATTCGGAGGGGATCGGCGAATTCAGCTCGATGATCTCCTTTCCGTTCTCTTCCATCGAGCGAACGACGTCTTCTACGGAAGCTACATCCACACCCGAGTCGCGCAAGGTTGCGTATATCATTGTGTCAAGCACAAGTTGCGTGTCGCAAAGTGTGCCGTCAAGATCGAATATGAGAAGTTTTTTTGACATTTGTCACCTTTAGTTAAGAATTTCAAGAAGATCCGAGGGCTTGTTGGCGAAAACTGTGGCGCCGATCTCGCGTATTTCGTCGTATTTGCCGTAGCCCCAGGTCACGATGATGTGGTTTACGCCTGCGTTTACCGCAACTCTATAATCGTTTGCGATGTCGCCGACCATATATGCGTTTTCGGGTGTCACGCCAAGCTCCTCAAGGATGAGATTCAGACCGTGAGGGTCGGGCTTTTTGGGGGTTGTATCGGTCCATCCGCGGATGGCGGAGAAGTATCCCTCACCGAATGCGGCGTTGATGATGCCTATAACGTATTTTTCCTTTCGGTTTGAAAGTGCGGCAAGCAGGTATCCGCGCGATTTGAGCTCGGCGAGCACCTCGCGTATGCCGTCGTAGAGATTTTCTATGCTTTCGAGATAATGATTGTCGTAGTTTTTCCAAAAATCGGCGGAGTATTTTTCATTGTCGATGCATTCGACAAATTCACCTGGCACGAGCGCGCGAGGCTTAATGATAACTCTGCCGGTCGTGTTGAGTGATTCAACGGTCGCGGCGACAGACTCGATCTCGATGCCCGAATCGCGAAGGGTATCGAAAACGATTTGGTCCATAATATGATCCGTGTCGGCAAGCGTGCCGTCAATGTCGAAGATGAGTAGTTTTTTGTCCATTTTGTTTCCTATATATATTAACCGAATGCAAATATTGCCATAAACAACAATAGTGTGATAAGCGCGGCAGCTCCCGAAATTATCATTTCAATAACCGAGAAAACGCGCAAAAATTTGGGAAGCTTGAGTTCTCCGCCCGTTTCACTTAATTCCGCAATTGCAGTAAGTGCGTTTTCGTGCGCGAGGTATGCGAACATATAGACGATCATCGAGGTGAGTATCAGGTCGACGACGGCAACGATAAAAATGACGATCATTCCCGCTAAAGCCGCTATAAGGCCGCCCCATCCTGCGCCGGAGCTGTCGTTATCGGGCGAAACTGTATAGTGGTCGAATATCGATTCCCCGGCAACACAGAATGCTATTATTCCGACCGCAATTGCGACGATCGCGAGTATCGAAAATATCAGAGATTTTTTAGTGTATTTGTTCATTTTCGTATTTAAACACAGTAATAAATCCGAAAGGCGCGGTGACATCGGCGGTTTTCGATAGAAAGGAGATGGAAAGAGGTAAATATCGAAATGATTTTGCCGATGCCACCGCTAAAGTTCAGTTATAAATCAGCCAAGTAAGGCTTCCGAAAGCTCGTCGAGGAAGTCGCGTATTTTCTTCTTATTGGGGATATAATAAATTCGGTTGGATTCGCGCTTGATGTCGACAAATCCCGCTTCGATCAGCATAGACATGTGATGCGATACGGTTGCGGTCGAAATGTCGATAAGGGAAGCGATCTGCTGGCCGTAGCGAGGGGATTCGGCAAGAAGTTTGAGAATTTCATACTTGCGGTTGTCGCCGATAGTGCGCAGAGTGCGGCAGATCTTGTCGTCAACCGTAGAAACGTCGGTTATTTCGCGCAAAGGCTCAAAGAGAACGCCGACGTAAAGAAAATCTGTGATCCTCTCGGAGGTATAGCTCATAAGATAGCGCGTTGTGTTGCACATAGCAATGGAAGGCTGCAGAAAGATCGCATCTGCGGAATCCGAAAGCTCCGCGCCGTAGTTCTGCTCAATAAAACGAGTACCGCCATTTGCGAGAGGTTCTGCTGCAGCCGCAATAAACCACCCAATGTAGTGCTTTATCGTGTCATATTTTCTCATATAGAGTTCTCCCGCAAGAGCGAGGATATCGGCAAGCTTCTCACGATAGTCTTCGAAATTGTTATAAAGCTTCATAAGAGCCCATTTTTCATCGTCCGGCACCGGCATCTGCTCAATAAAGGCAAAAAGCTCCTGAAAGTTCGTAACGACCCCATCGAAGTCGGACGGAGCAAATTCCGCCAGAAGGAGGGAGGAGAAGTTAACAAAGAAGATTGCGGGCGATTGACGGCGCAGGTCAGCGAGATCTGTTTTGAAATCGGGCTTTGTGCGTCTGCAGAGATCGTGGATCAGATAAAAGGCAAAGGGACCCCTCATAGAGGAATGTCTTCCGAAAAGGAAGTTTAGAAGCTCCTCGTCGGTCTGTGCCTCGACACCGTCGCACACGTATTCACTTGCTTCAATGATGGCATCGAAGCAGGAGTTTAGCACGTTTTCGTCTATGGCGAATTTTTTGTGTATCGCGTTTTTCAGCTCTCGGTATGATTGGTTGCTTCTGCTGCTGTAAAGCAGAGTTGCCGTTTCGAATATCAGATTGGGTTCGCGAAGCAGAATGGCTTCCATAATTCAAGCTCCTTTTAGCTCTCTTGATTATATATTTTATATAGGTCACACTATTTCATTTAGAACTATATCATATAAATCTAATTTTGTCAAGTGTTTTTTGAAAAATATTATCTAACATTCGATGATGTAATATGTAATAAATTAGATATATATCAAAATATGATAAAATACAACTAAAATCGATAGACAAAAATCGAACTAAATCGACGCTGAATTTGAATTTCTTCTTGCAATGTTATGAGAAGTAGATCGAATTAGCTCGTTAATTGTATATCTAATTGTATTTTTAGGTGATAATCTTATCTTTGCCGAAATGATGCATAAAATGCGTAAGATCAAAGTGACGGATGGAGGGGAGATCCTTATGTTATGAATGCCGAAAGAGCAGAAAAAGTGGCGTTATTTGTCCCTCGCACCCAAAATTATGCAGTATGCACAAAACAAAGTGTGAATTTTTTGTAATATTGACTAAATGACTCTTTTATTGAAGCGAATTTTGTGTTATAATATAATGTAATTTTTGCGCGAAAAACATATTTAAATCTGATTTGACGAGAAAGAGACGGGAGATTTTATGGAAATCAAAAGAAACGATCTGCGTAACATAGCGATCATTGCACACGTTGACCACGGCAAGACCACTCTGGTTGATGAAATGCTCAAGCAGGGCGGTATTTACAGACAGAATCAGGAAACTGTCACCTGCGTTATGGACTCCGGCGACATCGAGCGAGAGAGAGGTATCACCATTCTTGCAAAGAATACTGCAGTCCATTACGAGGACGTAAAGATCAATATCGTTGACACCCCCGGCCACGCTGACTTTGGAGGCGAGGTTGAGCGTGTACTTAAGATGGTAAACGGCGTTATTCTTCTTGTTGACTCGGCAGAGGGACCGATGCCCCAGACGAGATTCGTGCTTCAGCGCGCGCTGTCGCTCAACCATCCCGTTATCGTAGTTATAAATAAGATAGATAAGCCCGATGCGCGTATCGCCGAGGTTGAGGACGAGGTTCTTGAGCTTCTTATCGACCTTGACGCGACCGACGAGCAGCTTGACAGCCCCGTGCTTTACTGCTCCGGCAGAGCGGGCACCGCATCGAGAAACCCGAACGAGCAGGGAACCGATCTCAAGCCCCTCTTTGAGACCATTCTTGAATACATCCCCGCTCCCGAGGGCGACCCCGACGATGAGCTTCAGCTTCTCGTTTCTTCCATTGACTATAATGACTATGTCGGTCGAATCGGTATCGGCCGCATTGAGCGCGGAACTCTCCGCTTGAATCAGGACGTTGCGATCTGCAACTACCACTCCGAGGAAAAGCCGAAGAGAGTTCGTATCGCATCGCTCTTCCAGATCGACGGTCTCCGCCGCGTACCCGTTGAGGAGGCAAAGATGGGTGACATCGTTTGCTTCTCCGGCGCAGGCGACATCAATATCGGTGATACCGTTGCATCGCTCACCAATCCCGAGCCTCTCGAGTTCGTAAAGGTAAGTGAGCCCACCATCGAAATGACCTTCTCGGTCAACGATTCTCCCTTTGCTGGCAGAGAAGGTAAGTTCGTTACCTCCCGCCAGATCCGCGACAGACTCTACCGCGAGCTCCTCAAGGACGTTTCGCTTCGCGTAAATGACGGCGATACCACCGAGGAATTCCTTGTTGCGGGCAGAGGTGAGATGCATCTTTCGATCCTTCTTGAAACCATGCGCCGTGAGGGATATGAGATCTGCTGTTCGACTCCCCGTGTACTCTTCAAGGAAGTTGACGGCGAGCGTTGCGAGCCCATCGAGCGTCTTACCGTTGACGTGCCCGAGCAGTATATGGGCGCGGTCATCGAAAAGCTCGGTCAGAGAAAGGGAGAGCTCCTTGAGATGCATCAGGTCGGCTCGAGAATGCGACTTGAATATCTCATCCCCACCCGTTGCCTCTTCGGTTACAGAACCAAGTTCATGACCGATACCCACGGCGAGGGCATCCTCAACACCATTTTCGACAGCTACGCACCTTACAAGGGTGAGATCCCGATGCGATTCACCGGCTCTCTTGTCGCAAGCGAGACCAACGAAACCACTACCTACGGTATTTACAACTGCCAGGATCGCGGCAGAATGTTTGTTGTACCCGGTCAGCCCGTTTACGAGGGTATGGTTGTCGGCGAGTGCCCCAAGATGGAGGATATCACGCTCAACCCCTGCAAGAAGAAGCAGCTCACCGCTATCCGTTCTTCGGGCGCGGACGAAAAGCTCCTTCTGACTCCTCCCGTGCTCTTCAGCCTTGAGGAGGCGATCGAGTTCATCGGCGACGACGAGCTTATCGAGGCAACACCCAAGTCGATCAGAATCAGAAAGAGAATTCTTAATACCGAAACGCGACTCAAAGCGCAGAGCAGGATTAAGAGAGGACTGGATAAATAATTCTATCAAAAAAAGCAGGACGCGGGCGTCCTGCTTTTTTGAATGATGATCACGCTTCGCGTGAATGATAATCGGCTTGCGCCGAATGATGATTTGCCTGCGGCAAAATGAAGGTGAATTTCCGCGAGCGGAAATTTCCAATCAAATAAAAGACAACAGTAACGGGAAGTTTTGATCGAACTTTTTCAAAAGTTCGTGGGGTCAAGGGGCAACGCCCCTGTCGACCGCCGCAGCGGTCGAAAATCTCCTTGCACTTCAAGCGGGCGGCGCCCCTGCCGACCGCTTGGAAGGAGTAAAACCTCTCGCTTGCGGGAGGTTTTCGCTCCTTCACTTTTTTATATTTTGCATTTGGATAATTCAATATCGCGCACCGCTCTATACCCTCCCCCCCCCCGTATGCGGGAGGGCGAGAATAAAATTAATAATCATATAACGTCAAAACCGATGCCCTTTGGCATCGGTTTTATATGTACTGATTATTTGATCAATCCACGTTTTTTAAGTATTTCCAGAACTATCCCAACGATAACAGAAGCGAAAAAGATCACGCCCCAGATCGCCCAGCCGTAGTGGGTGTGGCCGTACTTGTCTCCCGGGTTGGGGCCGAAGATCACGCCTGCGATAAAGCCGACTGTGAAGCCGCTCAAAGTTGTGATCGAATACAAATGCTTCCCGAAAAGCGAGGGCAGGATCGAGATCGCGGCGGAGATGTAGAACATATTGCTGCTGAGTAGCCAACCGTAGAGATAGCTGTGCTCGCCCGATGGGCGCACGCTGAATAACCACGCGAGAAAAGTGCAGTACTCGCGATCGCACCAGATGAATCTGCCGATCAGATAAAAGAGGAAATATCCCGCCGCGATGCAAAGCGCAACAATAAGGTTCTTTTTCAGCTTCGCCTTGAATTCCGCGCGCTTTTGCTCTTGCTCCATTTTATACATGTAATAGATCTGCTCCGCGGGAGTCGCGGTGCTTTGCTCGTCGTTTTTTATCAGCAGATCGACGGAAGTTCCGAAGATTTCTGCAAGCTTGAAAAGCTTTTCCGTGCTCGGCGCGGATTGATCTGTTTCCCATTTTGTAACTGCCTGACGGCTGACACCGACAAGCTCGGCGAGCTTTTCCTGCGACATCCCGCAGCTTTTTCGCTGTTCCTTAATTCTTTCACCCAATGACATTTTATCACCTCCGCGTACAGTATATCATAAATGAGGCGAAATTTCAACCAACTATTCGGCAACTATTGGTTGCAAGGGCGCTTTTTTAATAGATAATCCCGAAATGATTCGTCACCTCTGCGCTGATAGTTATGGCATCCTTCGAGAACGTGAAGCGGAGGTTGTCCTTTTCGGCTTTGAGAGCGGTGCCGGATTCGGTTACGGTGAAGCCGGCGGCGATCATGGTGGATCTGATATCTTCGTGAGTGGAAGTCATCGAAAGCCCGTAGACTTTGACGGCGGGGTCTGTGATCGTGATGCGAGTGATGCAGAGTGAATTGCTTGAATAGTCGGGGTAATTCGTCACGGTGTAGATGACGCAATGTTCGGGGTCAACTTGCTGACCGTTTTCGTCCAGAGTGGGGACGTATCCCGTGCCGTAGTATTCCCAGCCTCCGAAGATGCCGTATTTTTGCTGATATGAGGAAAAATCGAAATCGTCCACGTCTTGAGTTATCCAGAATTCAAGATCGTGCTCGGGCTCGATGGGGTGGGAGGCGCAAGATGAGAGAAGAAGGATGGCGGAAATTAAGAGAATGATGAACTTTTTCATTTTTGCCTCACTTTTCTGTGCGGAAGGCGTAATAAACCGTTCCGTTGTATGCTTGAGAGCTCCACGAGGCGATTATCTCGTAAACGTAATCGCCGGTTTTAGCCTCGAAGGACCCCCCGCTAACTGTGAGCTCGTCGAAGTTGTCAAAATCGGTAGTGCTTGCTTTGTACCGTTTGACCGTGATCTTTGACGGCGCGGCTTCGAATTTCAAGTTGACGGTCGTCTTTTTCGTTATTTCGAGAATGGGAAGATCATCCTTGCACTCAAGTGGGTGAGGACTGTCCGATTCGATACCCGAAGCGATCCCATCCTCGCCCTCTGCCATCCAGGAAGATGTTCCTCTCCAAGCGTTAACGGCATTTTTGTTGCCGATAACAAAAAGATGAGGCGGTTCAAAGGGGAAGAGTGTGGGTACAGCGGGGAGCTGTACTTCAGCAGAAATGGCATCCGGATCGGTATACATTCTTGTTTCCTCGCATACCGAGCATTTGTCAACCGCGGTGTGCTGATCGAAATTGGCGGTTCGTTGCCAGTTGTGCTCGCATTTCTTGCCGCAGCCGGAAAAAGCGGGAAGGCATAGGGAGATTGTGAGGACTATCAGTAGAATTCGTTTCATAAGTTGCCTCCTATTCAAATGAAAGCGATGCGAACCATTCGTCGTTCCACACTTCGGTGGTGCCTCTTACCTCTATGAGCAAGTCGCCGTATACGAATGCCGTGTTGTTTCTCGGATCGTCCTTGTATTCACAAACCAAAGCCGTAACTTCGCGGTCGCGGAGTTTGATTACTTTTTCGTAAATGCTTTTGTGGCGAGAGCCGAGGTTGTTTACGTTTGGGGAATTCGGGGAAAGCTGCTTTATTACCGCTGAAGCTGAAATCTCATTATTAATTTCAATGCTTTCGGGCAAATATGTAATCTTGATAAAGGGATTTTCATTTGTTGAAACTTCGGGGTAGTAAGCTATCCACGGCAGACCGTAAAGCTCGCTGACTAAAAAGGTGATGTTAGAAAAGCCTTCCTTGTTGCGGTAAGTGATCGGTTTTCCGTCAAGCATAGGTTGAGGAAAAGATCTGTCCGAGTTGACTTTGTCAACGAATTCGGTGTAAGGCTTGCCCATTAACGCCTTAAGGTTTTGAATAGTATAAGAACTTTTGGATATATCGTATTTTCGGAAATCCTTTATCATTTCCTTGTAGCTGTCAAAGTGAAAGGTGGTCTGATAAAGCCCCGGCGCGGCTTCGGGGGCGGGCATGACCGCAATATCGTAAAAATCCGGCTCCTTGGCGCACCCCGAAAAAGCGGGGAGGCAGAGGGAGATCGTGAGGATAATTAATAGGATTCGTTTCATATTTTTCTCCTTTATACTGTCAGTTGTCCAATTCATACAGCAATGTGCTAAAGCGGTTTGCTTCCTCGAAGATCATTTCATATAGCGATCCGTCCTCTGCCATGATGTATTTGTTGCAGGAATGATACACGGTCGTGACTTCCCCGTTTTCATGTTCGATCGATATGACCCAGGCCATGCCGTCCTCGGAATTAATTCCCGAAAAAGGAGTCAGATGCAGGCTTTCAAGATAATCAACGATCGCCTGCGCGTCATCCCCTTTGAATGAATATTCATATCCTTCGGGAAGTGAAGTTACGGCGATCCTTTTGATGCTGTTTTCATCAAGCTCCGGCAGACCGCAACCCGAAAGGACGGGCAAGCAGACGGCGAGGGTGAGGATCATTATTAAAATTCGTTTCATAGGTTACCTCTCATATTCGTCAACAACGCTTATTCCGACTTGTCCGAGCTTGTTTTTGCCGTCGAGAAAGGAGAAGGTGACGGTTCGGGTGACGGTGCCGACTTTCTCGGTGTAGGTGATGACGTAGTGATAGAGCGTTTCAACGGGGAGCTGTGTCATCGCCCAGTTTGTAAAGACGAGGCTGACGCCGTTTTCGTTGTATAGGGGCAATTTTTCGAGATAGGAGGTGCTGCTGTGTTCCATAACTGTCTTTTGGTAGATGTTGCGGTCGATGCCGAGCTTCTCGAGTGCGTCGCCGACGCTGTCATCGAAGGTGATGCCGCCCGGAAGGGTGAGACCTTTGATCTCGACTGCGGTGTAAAGAGAATTTGCGTATCGTACCTTGCCATCTTCGGCGTGATAGTCATTCGTGTAGCCGAATAACTCGCCCGAAGCCATGCATCCACCGCCGAATTCGCCGTCATAGTGACAATACACGGGGACGATTGAAGGATCAAGGTCCTTTGAGTATTTTTCGGCAATGTCAAGAAGGTTTCCTTGGCTCATTCCCGCAACAAAGCCCTCGCGGTCGAGAAAATCGGAAAAGACCGAAAGATCTGCGCCGGGAATGCGGTTTACCTCTGCGGTGTTTTCTTCGGTTACGTCAAACTGCACCCAAGTATTGTAGGTGTTCCCGCCGTGCCAGAATTCACAGCGAAGACGGTATTTTCCGACTCGGGAAAGATCGAAGGCACTCAAGGAATAGCCTTTCTTTATCTCACCACCCGAGGGAAGCATAAGCGCGATCGCGGGAACCGACATTTCGTCCTTTTGCACAGACGTCCACTCGCCGGTTGAGGTGAGCATTTCGATTGAATATCCCTCGCCGAAAAGAATCTCCTCTTCGGTGTCGTTGTGCCATGTGACAGATATTGAGGTTTCGCCGACGCCCTCAAGGGCGAGATAAACGCCTTCAAAATCGGTGAAGATTTTCTTCTCGCCTTCAAAAACGAGATCTTCGGGTTTCTCGGGCTCCCCGCAGGATATTATCGCGGCAAGCGAGAGAAGCATAATAATCAGGAAAAAGAGCTTGTTTTTCATTTGAATTACCTCCGTTTACTTATATAGACGAAGAAAACGGCAAAAAGTTCCGCTTGGGTGAGAATATTTTTTAGACTTTGCCTATGTCACGCCAAACAACTGATATTTGAAAGTTTTTGCGTCGCTTTTTTCAAAAAGCGACCGCGGATCCACCGCCGCGCGGCGGTGGTCGACCTCCGCAGAGGTCGAAATACTTCGGGAGTTTAAAAGCGCCACGAAGGGTGAATTAGCAAAGCGCAGCTTTGCAAAGAGGGGAACACACAAGTGGGGGTTCCCCTATAAAACATAATTGATATGACAGAGCCTATATTTTTATCCGAGAAATTACAAAAGCTGCAAGAATGCAGGCCGAAATCATTGCTCCGACGATAGAAAAGTTGCTGATTCCAAACATCAGCGGCGCGAGTGATGTGAGGGTTGCGATGACGGATATGACCCTGATGGATTTGTTCCAATCCTTCTTAATTAATATGGAAATAACGATGATAATGAGCATTATGCAAGTGAGAATTGCGGTGATGAGGGGACCGAAGTCGCCATAGCCGTAGGGGATCATACTGAAATATGAATATGTTACGCGGTGAGGAGGACCTTCCGGATTTGCAAAATTACAAACCGCACCGTAAGGGAGTATTTCAAGCACAAGCGCGGAGAGGAGAAGGGCGAGAGTTATCATTTTCTTTTTCATTTTCATTTTCATTCCTCCTTGAAAATTCGGTCGAGGTATTCTTGTATATCGTGAATATCTTCTTTTGATGTGACGTCGATGACGTAGAGATCGCCGCCCCAGACGAATTTTGCCTGACTGTGATATGAGCCGTCATAGATCTTTGCATAGTGAACGGTGATACCGTTTATCTCGCGGCGGAGTCTTTGCTCCTCGTAGCCGCCGATGTAGCTCTTTTTGACGTTATCTCTGCCGAAAAGGATGTAGTAGCTGACCTTGATTTCGCCGTTCGTAAGTGTGGCTTTAAGCTGATTCGGGTCGCGGACGTCGACATTGCCGTTTTCATCCTCGTAGCAGGATATGCTTATGCTGACAATCTCGCTTTCGGCGAAGGCGGTGTTTACGTCATTATAAAGCGTATCCTTGCCTATCGCGGCGTTCATTTCGGCGAAAGAGTCGTAATAAAAGTTGGTGGGGCCCGGTGCGCTTGCACCGGTAAAGGCGATCTTCATCATAAATCCAAGGTAGACGATAAGGCAGAAGCCTGCGGCTACCCCCGCCCATTTGAGCCAATTGCTTTTTTTCGGGATCCTTTCGGTATCAAGGATGAGTGTGGCGTCGATTCCGCTCATTGCGCGGAGAATGTCTTTTTCCGTCATAGCGCAAAGCCCTCCCGTTCAAGATATTTGCGAAGTTTCACGCGGGCGCGGGAGAGGCTCATTGCGACTGTACTTTCTTTGAGCGCGAGATCTTTTGCTATCTGCGCGATCGGGTAAAGGTGAAAGTATCTGCGGATGAAGATGACACGCTCGCGCTCGGGAAGCGACGAAATGAAGCGCGAAAGTGCGTCACTCAAAGCGGCGGATTCACCGATCTCGCGCCCATCGTTCGAGGGCAGACATTCGCTGAGCTCCTCAAGAGCGAGAGTGACGCCGTTGCGCTTTTGCGCGTGTTTGGTGTCATACGCGTCAAGCGCGAGATTGCGGCTAATTCGTCCTACGTATGGTTTGAGCGGATCGGGTTTCTGCGGCGGAATGCTGTTCCAAAGACGCAGATATGTGTCGTTTGCGACCTCCTCCGAGTCGAGGCGGTCTTCGAGGATGCGGTATGCGATCGCGCGGCAGTATGCGCCATATTTGCGGTCGGTTTCTGCAATAGCGGATTCGTTTCGGGCAAAATAGAGCTCGATGATTTTTTTGTCTTCCATTTTGAAATCTCCTTTCACCCTTAATAACGGAATTTTGCACTTGAATATCACATAAATATTATCATATTGACACAAATTTGTCAAGGAAAACCGGATTTCTCTTGACAAAATAACGGAAAAGTGGTATCATTATTATGTATCAATTCGGCAAAGCCGAAAATTATGAAAGGAATCTGATCATGAAAAAGATCCTCAGCGCAATTCTTTCTCTCACAATGATCCTCGCGCTTGTTGCTGCTATGGGAATCTCCGCTTCCGCTAAGGAAGGCGATGTTCTCTATGAAGTCAACTTCAAGGGCGACGATAAGTATGCTCCCGCAGATTTCTGTATGCTTAAGGGCGACGGAACTCTCTCCACCACCGTTTCCGATGACGGTAAGTCTGCAACCGTTACTTATGTAGGTACTGCAGCAGGCCGTGCATTCTGGGGCGGCGCAATCAAGGGCCTTACCTACGGCGAAGGCAAGAACTACACCTTCTCTATGAAGATGGCAGTTGCTTACACCGATACCGACGGTAAGCTCGCTTCCGGCAACGCAGGCGTGTTCATCAACATGCCCACCAACACCGAGGCTCAGTATCTTCTTGACCTTGGTTACAAATCTCTTGTTGGCTACTACGGTTGTCCCAACATCCGTCACGTAATGAGCTACGGCGCAGGCGGTAAGTCTATCGGTTCCATCTTCTATGGCGATGCTTACGTTACCGATGCAAAGTACCTCTCCGCAGTTGACGCCAACGGTTTTGTTGACCTCGATTTCGTAGTTACCGGCGCAAACGTTAAGATATTCATCAACAAGGTTTACATCGACGAGTACGATGCATTCAACACCGGCCTTCTTGAGGTTGCTCCCAACTTCGGTCTTTCCGCATACCTCTACAACCCGGGTGCATCTATCACTATCAAGGATGCTGTTGTTTACGAAGGCAACACCGTTAAGAATCCCACCTATCCCGACTATTATGTTGAAGGTGCTTCTGTAACCGGTTATGATAAGGCTAAGACCGGCGATCTCCTCTTCGCAGCTGATTTCTCCAGAAATGATACCGGCTTCGCACCTCGTTTCCTTGCTGCTAACGGCAATAAGTTCGCAGTAACCACCGATCCCGCAAACAAGAATTACATTAAGTTTGAGCAGGACGGCAGCACCGCTGCAGGTACCTACTACGGCTCTATCGTTGAAGGCCTCGAGGTCAACTCCGAGACCAGATATACCACCGAGTGGAAGGTAAAGACCGGCGCTCAGAACACCGGCTTCTGCTTCGCAGTTCCCACTCTTCATCCCTTCAACAACGCCTTCAACATCTACGGTAACTTCACCACCGGTAACTTCGCAACCGAGCACGGTTCCACCAAGATCACAAACATTAACGATCCCGGTAAGGAGTACGTTCCTGTAACTGATCTTGCAAACGATGCTGATGGTTATGCAACCTTCCGCGTTGAGATGCACGGCTACAAGGCTACCATTTACTACCTTAACACCGAGGGCAAGTGGGTCAACTACAATGAGATTGATATGACCAACACCACCAAGGCTACCGATAACACTCCCTATCCTCATGAGACCGGCTTCCAGCTTTGCATAGGCTTCTACCTCCACAACAAGGGTCTTGTTGCAGAGTACAAGGATATCAACATCTACAAGGGTCTTATTATCTCCGATCCCGAGGGTAAGCTTGATCCCGTTGTAACCGAGCCCGAAGTAACCGAGCCCGCTGATCCCGTTCCCACCGGTGACTCCGCTCTCGTATTTGCAGTTGTCGCTGTTATCGCTCTTGCAAGCGTTGCAGTTGTTGCAAAGAGAAGAGAGAACTGAGTGACTAGTGAAAGGAAAATTTCCTCACTTTGCTCGGAAATTATTAATTAAATAAATCTCCCGGATATTTTGAGTTACTTCAAAATATCCGGTTTTTTTATCTCAATTTTATTATAAAATCTGTAATACTATTGACAAATTCACACAAAAGTGGTATCATTATTATGTATCAATTCGGCAAAGCCGAAAATTTTGAAAGGAAAGAAAATTATGAAAAGAATTTTCAGCGCGCTTCTCTCCCTTGTTATGATTCTCTCGCTCGTTGCTGCTATGGGAATCAACACTTCCGCAAAGGAAGGCGACGTTCTTCGTAAGATCAACTTCAAGAACGACGACAAGTATTCGTTCAACATGTTTGCTACAAACGGTAAGGCAGACGGTGTTACAGCAGAAGTTTCCGAAGACGGCTCTGCGGCAACCGTTACTGTTATCACTAAGGGCAAGAGATACTTCTACGGTGACGTGATCGAAGGTCTCAAGATCGGCGAAGGCAAGAAGTACACTGTTGAAGTTCTCGCTGACAACTCCGTTGAAGGTAAGGATGCAATGCAGAACTTCGGCGTATACATCAACGGCAACAAGGATGTCATTGAAGGCGATTGGGCTGCAATTACTCCCAACAACAGCAAGTACACCGATACTATGAACGCTTTCAGAGGCTACTACGGCACTCCCGAGGGCTGGAACGGCACTCCCAAGAACACCCTTTCCCGCGGCGCGGGCAGCAAGGACTACGGTCTTTACGTAAGTGACGGCTCCAACTACGTTGGCGGCATTTACACTCCCGATGCAGAAGGCTTCTGCAAGGTTTCCATCGAAGTAGATGGCTTTGTTTACCGTGTATTCATCAACGGCGAGTTCTTTGACGAGGGATATATCCCCTTCGCAAACAACTATGATGATCTCGCTCTCGTTTTCTACGTTTACAACGCAGGCTCTGTAACCTTCAAGGATGCTGTTGTATACGAAGGCAACATCTACTCCGCAAAGGGCTTCACCTATCCCGCACTCCGCGAAGGCGCAGTTAAGGAAGACAGATCCGATGCTATGATGCTCAACGCAAAGGAACTTACCATGGACGCTTACGCAAAGGCAGGCCTTGGCGCTAAGCTTACCGATATCCTCTTCAAGAACGGTACCGATTATGCTCCTAAGATGTTCACTCTCACCGGCACTGATCCCATCATCACCATTTCCGACGACGGCAAGCAGATCGACTTTGATAAGCCCACCGATGCAGGAATGAAGGATGCAGGTCAGGGTGCTACCTGGTGGGGCGGCGCGATCGGTTCTCTTGAGTACACCGCTGACACCGTTTATACCTTCACCTACAAGGTTAAGACCAACGATCTCCGCGGCGGTATCTTCTTCAATCTCGATGAGACCAATATGAAGTATAACTGGGCACAGCTCTACAACTTCTACGGTAACCTCAACGGCACCGATGCTACCGATATGGTTGTTTGCATCAGCGGCACCAAGCTCACCGGCCACGAGACCGTAAAGACCACTTCTTATACCAAGTTTGCAAACCTTGAGAAGAATATTGCTTTCGACGCTGAGGGTTATGCTGATATGGCTGTAACAGTTGACGGCTACTCTTGGAGCCTCTACTACAAGGATGCTGCAGGCGAGTGGGTTCTCTTTGAGACTTATCACGGCACCGCAGCTGAGTTCGCAAGTGCACCTCAGGTTGCATGTGGCGTATATCTCTACCACGATATGGCAACTCTCGGAATCAAGGATGCTGCTCTTTACAAGGGTACTCTTACCGATGTTGCTAACTATGTTCCTCCCGTAGAAACCGAGCCCGAAGTTCCCGCAGATCCCGTTCCCACCGGTGACTCCGCTCTCGTATTTGCTCTTATCGCTGTTATCTCCCTTGGCGGAGTTGCAGTTGTTGCAAAGAGAAGAGAAAACTGATTATAAACCAATAATCGAATAACATTGCTGTCGGCTCATATGAGCCGACAGCTTTTTTGTTGCGACAGCTTTCTGTCAGTCATTGCCTTTGTGTTTATGCTAAAATCTTTTTGGATGGCAGAAAAGGAGTTGACTATGAAAGAAATTAATATAAAAGCAGATCTTTGGAAATTGACGCCGGATTGGGCTGTTGCGGGGACACGCGGGAGCTTTGGGAGCTGCAGGATCGTGTTTGATCTTTCGCCCGATTGGAAATGTATGAATAAGCGGATAACCTTTTTCCCTGCGGGAGGGGGTGAGGGTGTTCTTTTGATTTTGAGCGGAAATGCTGTCAGAGCGCCCGATGAGGTCATGGCGCGTGCGGGGACAGCGAGCTTTGTTCTTGATGGAATTGATCCCGACGGAAACAGACTTGTCAGCACGCGCGGTGAGCTTCGGGTCATTGATACCGCTTCCCCCGGTGGGCGTGAGCCGAAGGAATATGTGCCGAGCGAACTCGATCAGCTTCGTCTTGAGATAACATCTCTCCGCAAAGAGATCGAAACTCTCAAAAAGGAGGCTGTTTGATATGTCTTCGAGATTTTTTAAGAATTATGAGAGATATAAGATCACGTATCGTTTCGGTTCGCGCGTGATCTTCGGCAAGAAGGAGTATCATTCGGGCGTTGATCTTGTTGCAATTGCGGAAAACGGAGGGGCGGTGTCGGATTGGGTCGTGGCGTTCGATTCGGGCGAGGTTATCGAGGCGGGACATAACTCGCGTTCGGGTTATTATTGCAAGATCAGACACGACGAAACGCTTGTCACGCTTTATTGCCATTTCAAAAAAGGCACACTTCGGGTGGAAAAGGGCGATAAGGTAGAAAAGGGTGATGTCCTTGGGTTTATGGGCAGCACGGGCAGAAGCACGGGCGCGCATTTGCATTTCGGAATTTCAATGTTCGGCGAATGGGTCGATCCCGAAAAATATTTTGATAAAGATTTGAGCGAGGTGAACAAATTGACTTTGACACACGAAAGAAAGCTACTGAAAAGGGGCGCAACGGGCGGGGAAGTGAAGCTTTTGCAGACCTTGTTGAATTTTCACGGTTTCAGCCTTGAATGTGATTCAAGCTTTGGACCCGCTACGCAAAAGGCTCTCCTCGGATTTCAGAAAAGCCGTGGGCTTGAGCCCGATGGCATTGCAGGTCCCTCAACCTGGCAGGAATTGATGAAAATCGTGAAAACCACTTGACAAATCAGTTAAAATAATATATTATTATATTATCTTATAATTATTCCGAAAGGAAATACACTATGAAGAAATTTATTGCAATTATGCTGTTGTCTACAATGCTTTTTGCAAGCGTTGCGTGCGTGGTTGAGGGCGAAGCCACAACCCTTGCCGATGAAACCACAAAGACTCACGCAGTCGACACGACCACCGCTCCCGAGGCTACGGAAACCGATTCCCCGGCAACCGAAGCTCCGGAAACGACCGCTTCTGCCACCGCAGATGAAGTGCTTGACAAAGAAAAGACTTACAATATTCTTTTCATCGGAAACAGCTATACTCATTATAATGATATGCCCGAGCAGATCTTTGCAAAGATCATTCGTGCCGCAGGCTACAAGGCAAATGTTACCCGCGTCACAAAGGGCGGTTGGTATCTTATCGATTCTGCAAAGTCCACCGATGAGGTCGGCGCGAAGGTCGATTCCGCTTTCAAGCTCCGTGATTACGATTTTGTAATTCTTCAGGAGCAGAGCACCTGCCCCGCGATCCTTCCCGATAAGTTTTATACCGGTGTCCGCAATCTCAACGAGAAGATCAAGGCGGAGGGAGCAACCCCCATTCTTTACGGAACTTGGGGCAGAAAGGCGGGACATAGCGTACTTGCAGAAAACGGATGGACAAACGAGAGTATGACCTGGATGATCAGCGCGGCTTACGAGGCTATCGGCGCTGAGCTTGGCATCGACGTTGCATATGCGGGTCTTGCTTTCTTTGACGTTTATACCAACCATAAGAACATCAACCTCTATGATGACGATTTGACCCACCCCAACGCTACGGGAAGCTATCTCGCGGCTATGACGATCTTTGCAAAGATGACGGGTGTTGATCCCACCACGGTTGATTACAATGCGGCTCTTACCGATGAAGCAGCGGCGATCCTCAAGGAGGCGGCTCGCAAGGCGGTTTGGGAGACTCCCGCGATTCCCGAAAAGTACAAAACCTCGTCCGTCGGCGTCGAGTATATCGAAAAGACCTTTGGGGTCGATGCTTCTGCTATGAAGAATCTGACTTCCATTCCCAAGTCGAAGCTTATTTCCGTTCTTCAGGGCGGAACTTACCCGAACGGTAAGACCTTCTCGGGTATTCTCGGAACAAAAAATGCGATTGCATCGACCGAGTATTCGACAACGGGACTCACCGACGCGCAGAAGGCTGACATTGCCGACATCGGTTACGGTGTTTCCGTTATCGGTATTGAAAAGATGGATTCCTCCGCAAAGGGTTACACCACGGCTGTCGAAAACCTTGTCAACGGTCACTGGGGATCATCCTTTATGGCTAATTTCATTTTTGACGATAAGACATATAACATCAAAGGCGAGGTCGATGCAAATTCTCCCTATTCCTGTCTTATCACTCTCAATTTCGGCTCGAAGCACAAGTTTGATGCGTTTGGATTCTCCTCGGGAAGCCTTGAGGGATTCCCCGGAGTCGCGGAAGTTTTTGTCAGCGACGACGGCATCAACTGGACTCGCGTTCCCTCGGCTTGCTGGGATAACGTTAACGGCACAAAGCTTGTCAATGCCGGAACAACACCCGGAGATCCTTGGAACAATAACACCTCCAAGGTTACCTGCCTGTTTGATATGGGCGGTGTAAGTGGACAGTATATCCGTGTTGGTGTAGTTGTTGGACGAAACGATGCTGAAAATAAGTACAACACGATCAACACGCGTGAGATCCTCGTTTACGGCGAAAAGCTTAATTAAGATGAATATTATAAATAAAATTTTCGGGGCAAAATATTGCCCCGAAAAGATCATACCGAACGTCCTGTTTGCACTCGTCATTCTAATTCTCATAAACGCTCTTTTCCCGACTCAAACCAAGGAAGAAGGGGAGGTCCCGACCAAGGAAGGAGAACTTCTTGAATATGAGGTTGGTGGGAGCGTGCCGACGGATATTTATATCAGACAGTTCGATGCGTGGAAAAAGGGTCAGATAGAGCTTGATCTCGAAGTTGATCGCCGCCTTGCCGCGCTTGAAAATCCTTACGATCCCACCGAAAGAAAAAATTCGAGAGCGAGATACAACTGGGATTATGCCTTTTTTGACGGAAAATACTATTCCTATTTCGGTATCGCACCGATATTGACGGTTCACGCGCCCATTCACGCGCTGACGGGAAAGCTGCCGAATATACCGCTCACTTGTCTTATTCTTGCAATAGCGGCGGTGATCACGACCTCGCTTGCATACCGTGAGATAGTGCTTCGGTTTATCAAAAAGCCGAATCTTTGGCTCTTCCTCCTCGGGCTTGCGGGAACCGTTTGCGCGAGCGGAGTTTATCTTGGCGTGCTTTGCTCGGATATGTATTACGTCGCCGTCCTTTCGGCGCAAGTATTTTCGATGGCTTTTGTTGCTCTTGCGGTTCGCTCGATGAGAGAAGAGAAGCTGTGGGCGAGAATGATTATGCTCGTCCTTGCTGCGCTTGCGCTGACGCTGACCGTTTGGTCGCGCCCGACGGTTGCGCTGATGTGCGTTGCCGTCTTCCCGCTCTTCATTGAATTTATCTTTAAAATAAAAAAAGATACCTTAAAAGACGGAATTTTGACGGTTTCATCGTTCGCGCTTCCCTTGATTGCGGGTGCGATTGCAGTTATGTGGTACAACAACGCGCGCTTCGGCTCGCCGCTTGATTTCGGAGCAAACTATCAGCTCACGGTCAGCGACGTTTCGCTGAATACGATCGATTTCAAGTACCTTTTCTCATCATTCTTCTCGTATTTCCTCTGCCCTATGTGGCAGACGGATGCGAAGCCTTTCATTGAAATGCAGAGAATTATGGTTCTTCCGAGCGGTTCACGCTATTTCTATGCTGACCGCTATTGCGGAGTTTTCGCATACGGTTTGCCTCTCGGTATTATTGCATATCCCCGCCTTGCGCTTATTGAAAAGCATCGCGGAGAGCGGGATGTATGGAAGACCGCCGTTGTTTGCGTGACGGCACTGCTCGCCCTTGGCATTGCTTTTTCCGACTTCTGCCTCGGCGGAGTTAATATGAGATACGTTTACGATATCAGCGTCATACTTACCCTGATCTCTGCGGCTGTTCTTATCAACCTGACAGAGAAGAGCGAGGGTGTTGAGAAGCCGATATTTGGTGTTTTGACTGCTATTCTTTCGATTGTTTCTATTTGGACGAATATGGGCGTTGTTGAAACTATCAGAATAGTTCTGGGTGGATAAATGAAAAGGCTCATCTGTTTTATTATGGCATTATTGATGCTACTTCACGGATTTGTGGGATGTGCGGTCAATGCCCCGAGCGTTGAAACCTCGGGTGAGCAAACGTCCCCTTCCGAAACAGATCTTGTGTTGCCCGGTCTTGATCTTATCAGCGGCGGAAAAGAACTTTACACATTTGTGCGCCCCGAAAAATGCAGTAAGACACTTTACGATTGCTGCAAGAGTATTATGGCTGCTATCAATGAGTCGCTAGGTGTCGATATCAAGTTTACGGATGACTGGGCGCAGGGCAAGCCAATGCCCGGTGAATATGTCAGCGATGCACCGGAGGTGCTGGTCGGTGAAACAAATCGCCGCGAGAGCCGTAAAGTATATATGACGCTATCTCCGGGAGAATACGCTATTCGCGCGGTTGGAAACAAGATAGTCATCATTGGTTATAACGATAATTATACTTCATTGGCTGTCGAGAGATTTATTTCGGAATTCATCATTCCGTCCGGGGATGGACTTTCTGTTCCGAGCAACCTTTCGATAATCGAGGCTGTGAATCCTGAGAGAGGAGAGGTTCAGATGGCTGAGATCGAAAAGATCACACCGCAGGGCCAACAGTTAAAGCTTGAGTGTGATCAATGGGTTGCTGCAGAGATCGAGTTTACGAGTGAAAAGGACTATGCCGATCCCGTCTATACTGTTGATATGGATGCAATCTTTTACAATGAATCGACCGGCACGGTTCTGACTGTCCCCGCTTTCTGGGACGGCGGACGAGTCTGGAAGGTCAGATTTGCACTGACAGAGGTTGGCAAGTGGAGTTTTTATACCAAGTGCACCGATGCCCAAAACAGCGGTCTGCATCACCGTGTGGGAAGCGTAAGCTGCAAGGCGTATTCCGGTGAGCTTGATATCTATAAGCACGGCTTTATCAAGACCGAGCCGGGAAAGAGTTATTTTATGTATGCGGACGGAACTCCCTTTTTCTATCTTGGTGACACCCATTGGACCCTTGCGATAGAGGAGATCGACGGATACGGCTCTGTTGAAACCCAAAAGGTCGCGGGAATAACAAAAGAACTTGCGGATCAATACGGTGTTACGTCGCAGTTTGATTACATTATGAACTACCGCGCCGAGCAAGGCTATACCGTTATTCAATCGCAACCCCTTTATTGGTGGGATGTCAACGATCAGATATGGTTTCAGGATGGTGCCCAAAATATCTTCACCCTCGGTGTGAATGACTTTATGGTGGAAAAGTTCAGACAATATGACCGTTATTTTCAAATAATAGCTGATTACGGATTTGTCCATTCAAACACTCAGTTTGGATATCCAACAACCTTAATGAGCGCATATTTCGGCGGAAAGATTACGGACGAGCAGCTTGAAAAGCTTTGCCGCTATTGGGTGGCAAGGTACAGCGCGTATCCCGTTATGTGGGCGACCACGCAGGAGGGTGATAATGACTATTACGGCGTTGACCGCGGCGACTGTGCTGCTACGCCCGAAACCAATCCCTGGCTGAAGGTTATCGAATACGTGCATAAATACGATGCATACGGTCATCCCTCAAGCTGTCATCAGGAGCATTGGAGCTTCACGTCTGTCAATAATTCAAATTTCGGACAGCTTGATAGCCATACATGGTATGCATCGCAATATAATACCCCGCTGAATTCCTCAATAAATTGGGAATTGATGCGCGAGTATTGGAACAACCCGGGGTCGAAGCCTGTTGTTAATTACGAGGGCAGATACGATCATTTCTGGACGGGCACCGAAGGTTCGCGCGCGCAAGGTTGGATCGCGTATATGAACGGTCAGGTAGGTTACGGATACGGCGTTCAGCCGATCTGGAGCATCTTCTGGGCACAAAACGGAATCACCGATTTTACCGGTAAGGATGAATCGGGTGAATTCAAAATGGATGCGAATTGGCTCGAGGGACTTTATGCCGATGCAGGAAAACAGGTTGGGTATATCAAGCGCTTCTTGTCCGAATATGAATGGTGGAAGCTTGTTCCTTGCTTTGATAATTCCTATTTTTACGATCCGGGATCCTGCAAGTATTCCGTCTGCCATATCGGAAACGAGCTTTATCTTGGCTACTTTTACGGTAGTGCAAACAATAAAAAGCTCGGAAAGCTTACTTCAATGGCAAACGGCGAGTATGAGGTACAGTGGTTTAACTGTATAACGGGTGAGTACGGCGAAGCCTTCACCGTGTCAGTTACGGATGGAGTATATCAGCTTCCCGAAAAGCCGGATACCGGCGATTGGGTAATATCGGTTGAAAAATTAAAATGAAAAAAGCAATTTTTTACGATCTTCAAGGAACTCTCGGCGGCGAGGCAACTGCAAATATCGACAGTTTCTCTCCATATCCTTTTGCCAAAGAAGCACTTGCTTTAGCAAAAAATAAAGGGTATTTGAATATTATCATCACAAATCAAAGTAAGATAAGCAAGGGAATTTTGCCGCTTGACGTCTACTTGCGTGAGCACGATCGCATTTTGAATGAGTTCAATTCTGATGAATCGTTGATAGATGAATTCCTTTTCTGCCCGCATCAAAGCAGTGATAACTGCAACTGTAAAAAGCCTAAAACAGGCTTTATCGATCAGTGTGCGGAAAAGTACTCTATTGACGTGTCGCAGTCCTACGTTATCGGCGATATGGGAAAGAACGAGATCGTTCTGGCGCACAACGCTGGTTGCAAGGGAATTCTTGTTTTGACCGGTGGAGGAAAAGACAGTCTTGGCAAATACCGAAACACTTGGGCAGACCACGAAGCCGATATGATTGCGGAGAATGTTCTTGAGGCTATTATGAGCATATGAAAGACACGCGGAATTGCAAAATGCAATTCCGCGTGCTTTTTAAGGTTGACATATTTCGACAAATGTGATATAATAGTCACGGTATCGCAAGATACCCGGAGAACACCATAAACGGTGGTGGTTGCTTCCCTTTTCGGAAGGGAGCATATTTCTACTCCCTTCACTACAAGGAAGGGAGGTTGATAATATGGAATACATAACCTTAACACAACTGTTAATGATTATCAGCATATTTATCGCTTTTGCCGACTTGTTGTATAAATACTTCAATGACCGCAAATAAAAAGAAATAACCGCCTTCTGCTTGCAACCTAAGGCGGTTATTTCTTAATCACTTAGCGGAAGCAACCGTCATCGGTGCTCTCCGTTATTATTATATCACAAATGAGTTGTTTTGTCAACTCATTTTTTATTTTTATTCAAACTCCTCAATTCTCCACTTTGCGCATAGTATCGAGGTGAATTTATCGTCCTTATATCTTTCGTAATAGACGGTGACGAGCGAGCCGTCGGGGAGTTCGGTGGTTGCGGGGTAGCCGAGGTCGTTGCAGTAAGCTTCGGTGAGAATATGTTCCTCGCCCCAAGTCACACCGCCGTCGCGGCTGATCATCACGCGCTCGCCGAAGGGAGCTTCGCGTCGACCGTAGGTGAGAATGAGCGCGCCCGACGAGTGGAGCATAAGGTGAGGGGGCGAACCGCTGATTCCGAGGCATTCGGGATGCGAAAAGCTCTTTCCGCCGTCGGTCGAGCTGCAAGTGAAGATCGAGAATTTGTGCGGCACGCCCTCGCCTTGCGCGCGTATAGCACCGAGGATAGTGCCGTCGGGCAACTCGATCGCGTGAGGCTCGTGCATATTGGACTTGCCAAGTCCCTCGGGAAATTCAATTCCGCAAAGCTTTTGCCAAGTCTTTCCGTCATCGGCACTCTCAAAGGCGTAGATCGCGCCCTGCTCGAGCGATTCATCGCCCGAATGGAATTCCTTGCCGAGGAAGAAAAGCTTGCCGTTTTTCAGCTTGATCGGGCCGTGGGGAGCGGTGACGGGAACCTTGATAGCCTCACCCCAAGTGTTTCCGTAATCCTGCGAAAGACGGACGAATGAGCCGTATTTGTTGAGCTCATCGGGGAGATTGGCATAACCATTTAGTATGCCCTCTGCCATCGGGCGGGTGACGTCGTTTGCATAGCTGTCGATCCAACCGCGTCTTTCGGCATAAAACTGCCAGGGGTGGCAGAAATAGGTCAGAAGCATCTTGCCGCCGCCGAGGTATGTGATTCCCGCGTCGCGGTCGTCAAGGTAGGTGTCGTTGATGACCATGGGCGGAGTCCAGCTCTCGCCGCCGTCCGAGCTTTTGTAAAGGAAGTTTTTGCCGAAAACGCAAAGATGTCCGAGTCTGTTTCCCGAGCAAACGGTGTAAAGCACGCCGTCCTCGTCAATGCAAACGGTCGGCCAACCCTGATAGCGGTAAAATCCGTTTTCGGTACGTCCGATGATAAAATGCTTCATTATCCAATTTCCTCCGTAATAATTCTGTTTTTTCCCGCGTGCAAACTGCGCTTTAGTGCGGAGTATGCAAGGTGGTGGTCAAAATAGCGTTCGATCTCAAATTCGTGGCGTCCGAAGGAGTCAAAGAGGGCGTTGAATGCATCGAAAGCCTCGTCAGCCTTCCCCTCGGCGGTGAGGATCATACTCTCGGCAAGACCCACGCAATATTCGGCGTGAAGCTCGAGGATGCGCATCGAAAGGCTGAAAATTCGCTTTTGGGGAACTTTTCTCCACGCACGGATCTTTTTTGCCATTTCAGCGCAAAGGGGAGCTATCTTTTTGAGTGCTTCGGCACGCTTGGGCGAGATGAGCTTTCTTGCCGCCGTCGATCTGTGCGGAACCTCGAGGTATTTTACGTCGAAGATATCCGAGATCTTCTCGAGATAAGCCGAGATCTCGCGCCAATTTTCGCCGTATGCGTGGCTGAAATAGTCCTCGCGGAGCTCCTCAAAGCTTACTTCCTTGTCGTACATCGCGCGCGAGTAGACGTAGAATGGGAATCCGTTCGGGAAGAAGGAGCGCTGCGAGCCGTCCTGAATGATGCCGAAGAATCCCGCATCGCGGTAGGCGCGGACGTCCTCGTAAAGCCGCTCGGCAAGTCGGATT
Source organism: Clostridia bacterium (assembly GCA_017632155.1). Next base: position 3,894 of record JAGBRZ010000033.1, on the reverse strand, counting down.
CCGCCGAAATCATAATACTGATGTATCCAGAAGTGGTATTCGTAGCAGAATTTCGGTGTAAATGCCGTTTCCTGCCATCCTTCGGAATAGCGGATGTAGTCCCCAAGGTCGCTCGGGAAGACGTTTTTGTTCAATACGAACTTTGGAAGCTCGCCTCCGGATGCAGACATATCGGGCGTTTCGGTGTAATCTCGAGTGATCGCAGCAAGCAGAAGCACAAAACGGTCGGGGTTCTTGATCTTTTCTGTCAAGGGCGGGAATGCGGTGTCGTAATATGCGATATAGGCAATTCGGGTTGCAAGGTTGCGCGCCGTAAGCTCCTCGTCGATGGCGTTGAGCAGCATAACGTACCAATCCGAAACGGTTTTTTTACGGCACTCATCGCATTCGCAATGGTTGTTTCTGTTGTCGGCAAGCCAAACGTGGAGATAATTCACCTGCGGGCTGATCTCGGCGTAATCGGCGATAGCCTTTGCCACGATTCCGCGCGCCTTGGGGTTCGACATACAGAAATTCGTGTTCAGCGCAACTCCGTGGTAAAGCGAGCGCGATCCTTCGCAAAGAGCCACGAAATCACGGCTCTCCTCGGGAATCGGATTTTCCGCATCCTTCGCCCATCCCTCGGTGGTGTCAATGCCGAAGGGCTCGGCCGTCCAACCGTGTCCCATATCCTGAAAGATAAGCGATCTCTTTGCGATCTCCGCCTCGCACGCGCGCTTCCATTGAAGCACCTGCTCGGAGGTGATCGGCTCGGGCGAGCGGTTGGCGAGATTGCTTCTGTGGTTGTAATAGGAATTATAGTAGGTTTTGGGGTTGTCGAACTCGAGCATATAGGAGTTGAGCCCGATCTTGGGCGTGAAATCGATGGTTTCGATCATCGAGCCCTGATATTCCGCGCCCTCGTTGCATTGCGCGCGCACGCGCATATCTGCCATTTTGCGGTAATTTACTGCGGCAAGAGATTCGATAACGGGGATAAACTCGCCGTCAACTCCGGGATAGAGCCATTCGCATCCGTTTTTGCGGAGGTATTCGTAAACCGCGATCAAAAGCGCACGCGGATTGCTCGCCGCAATGATGCCGCCGCGCTCGTTCGTGTTAATAACAACGACGTCGTCAAGCTCGGGGACATCGGTTTCGGGCATATCAATGCCGATGTCGGCAGAGAGTGCAAGCACGAAGCCGTCACCGTCGCGCTCGTCGGTTGTGATCTCGATCTCACCGCACCGAGGCATCATCATTCTGATATATTTTTTCAGCTCCTCGGCGGCGAAATCGACGGTGGGGTGACTTGAATATTTGAATATCTTATACATTTTTCAGTTCCTCAAGCTGACACAGCGCGGCTTTGACAACGCGTTCTGCACTGTCCTTTGCCGTGCAGGCGTTGTATTTGCTGACATTTGCTTCATAAGCGGTGCTTTCTTGGAGTATCTTGGTCGAAATGTACCCGTGGGTGCCGTTTGCAAGCTCGAATACCACGGTGTTTTTGAAGGGCGAGCCTTCCTTGATGCGGCGTCCGATTTCGGTGAATATCTCGGAGGGCAGACCGACGATCGCCCAATCACCAAGGCGAATGGTGTGGATCTCGAAGGGGATCTCGGGGCTGACGTCACCGTCATCCTCAAGATACTCGGTTGCAAATGCTCTGTCCATAGCGTTGTGTGATTCCATATCCTTCGCGATCTCCTGCGCCCAGGCATAGTCGGCTTCCGACTTGTAACGGCGCGCGAGGACGATGTTTTTCGAGATTGCGGCAATATCGGGAGCGGAATTATCTGCCTTGATATCCGCATTGATCTCGACAACGGTCGAGGTAAGTCCCGCGCCGATAGCCTCGGGCGCGTTTTTCGTGCCGCCGTAGTAGGAATCGGAGGTGGTGCCGAGCCAGTCGATACAGTTGACATCGCCACAGGTGCCGTTGAAGAAGAGAACAAAGACGTCCTCGCCGTAAACTCGCTTAAGTCCGCGGCGGAGTGCACCGGGAAAGTCCGCGCTGAAGCTCTTCTTGTTCTTCGCGTGGCAGTCGGGGTGGTTGGCGTAGTTGACAATGAAGCCGCGCACGTCGCCCTCTGCGGAGTCGATACGCATCACGTTGACCGAGTAGTCGGGTGTGTCGACGGGTGCAACCATAAGCTCGCGGTGCGCGCGGCTCGGATTCATCTTGATCGAGCCGTCGGTAAGGTGGATGTCGCGGCAGAAGCTGTAACGCTTTTCTTCACCCTTGCCCGTGCCGATCGCGGCGTCCGCAAGTTTGCCGTAAGCATCAATAGCCGCGCCGACGATTCCTTCTTCTGTCAGAGATGCAACTTCAAGGTCGGGAGGGCAGAGCCAAAGCTGATAGTCGGTCTGACCGCCCGTGTGAGTGTGAGTCGCGCCAACGAGAATGCGGTCGAAGGGTACACCCGTTGCCTCGGAAATGCGGTTGCGAATACGGTCGCAGGTGCTTATCTGAATCGAAAGGGTGTCCGCGGAAACGAGGATCAGCGGACTCGAGTCAACCTCGAATGCCGCGGCAGTGACAAGAAGCTTGCCGCGCGCAGGCTCGGTGGTCAGACAGCCGGTGAAGCCGCCGGGCATCAGCTTACCCACGGGTGGGGTTATATCAAATTCTGAAAATCCAACTTTTAACATGGTTTTTACCTTCCTTTAACTGAAATAATGAGGTTTGACGGGGAGTCCTGTTTTTGCCGATTCAACTGCGGCGAGGCAGACGGCAACCGTGTTCGAGCCCTCGATGACGTCGATCTCGAGCTCCTTTTTGCCAAGGATTATGTCGCACATATCGGCGATCTCTGCCGCCATATTGTGATGGTTGATGTCGATCGGTATCTGCTCTTCCTTGAAGGAGTGCTTGCCCTTTTCGTCAATGCAGGGCGTAAAAAGGGTGATATATGAGGATTTGTTGTCGCCAAGGATGGTGCCCTTCGAGCCGAAGATCTGTGTGCGCATCGTGTAGGGGCGCTTGCAGCCGATCGAGGTCAGCACCTTGCCGATGACCTCGTTCGGGTATTTGAGGATCGAGATCGTGCAGTCGTCAACTGGCCAATCGGTCAGCACCTTGTGGTTTGCGTAGGCAAAGACCTCGGTGGGGTCGCCCGCGATCCAGCGAAGAAGGTCCATTGCGTGACAGCCGCCGCCGACAACGGGGTGACGGATATATGAGGGATCCTTGCGCCACTCGCCTCTGCCGAGGATCGAGTAGTCGTGCGCGTATTCGGATTCAACGTAGAAAAGCTCGCCGATGTCGCCGCGGTCAACCATTTCCTTCATCAGCGCGAATGCGGGGGTCTTTCGGCAGACCTGACCGACCATAAATTTCTTGCCCGAGGCGCGTGCGGCGGCAATGATCGCCTCGCATTCGTCAAGTCGCATAGCAAGCGGCTTTTCGCAGAGGACGTGATAGCCCGCCTCGAGCGAATCAACGCATTGATCCTTGTGGAAGGAGTCGGGTGAGCAGACCACTACGCAGTCAAAGCCTCCCGCGCGGAGCATATCCTTGTAGTCGGTGTAATATGTCGGAAGGCCGTGCTTTTCGGCACGAGCGCGGACACCCGCCTCGTCAACGTCGCAAAGCGCGGCGAGAGTGGCGTTTTGAGTAGCTAAAATACCGTCAATGTGACTGCGGCCGATACCCTCGGTGCCAATGACGGCAAAACGAACTTTATTTTCCATGAAGACCTCCAATGATGAAGATTTTATTAACATAATTTTACCACGCGAGGCGAGTGTTGTCAAGAAGTTTTATAAAAGAGTGAAAGCTTTTGAAGATTTTTAAGAAACTTTTCTCGAAAAGTTTATTAAACGGAGCACGAGGCGGAGCCTCGGACTAATGCGAAAGCTTCAGCTTTCGCCACCGTGCTTCAAAAAGACGAAGCTCTGCTTCGGCTTTTT